>CAZVAH010000009.1:12948-14313 GCA_964625035.1 uncultured Bacteriovoracaceae bacterium
ATACATAACAGGCTGTGTAGAGCTGGCCCCTTTTACACCATCCACTTCAATTGTTTTTGTCCATTTTTTCGCGGAGGAATTTAAAACCGGGTGTCAAGTTTTCATTTAAATCCATATTGATCATAAATTTCATTGGATAACCCATGTTCATTCTACCACCTGTTTTAAAGAGGTTGTCCATAACATAAAATAATAAAGATGAAGGCATTCCTATTCCTATCTCATGTTCTGAGATGCCTGCAAACGACCGGTCTCCCATACCGGGTATAACAATCTGAGGCCTCTGTGTTATGAATGGGATAAGGCCTCCTTTCATACATGATTCTCCAAAGCCCTCGAAAGAGGAGTTGGGGACATGCTTGAATTCATAACTTAGGGCGTGAATGATATGGGTTAATTGAAACCCATCGCCGTATACCAGTACTGAATCCGGTATAAAGCTTGTCTCTGTTAATGGGGAACAGACAAACCCGCAGTATTTCCGTAAGCCTTCGATGTCATAATCGCCCAATAGCTTAAACCCGGCATCGATTCTCATCTTTTCGGCCTCAATGTTTTTGTGCCACCCCTGGCGAGCCTGGCTTTCAATCAAATCTTCTATGGATATGTCTTCCCACCTGTGGAATCCAGTGGATGGTGTGCAGAAATTATCCTCTGATGTCATAGCAACACTTGTGCCCCAGCGGCGTGCATAGGTAAAGGCCTGGCAAAGAGCCATTTTCTTTCCAAATGTTGATGGCCTCATCACCCCTTCAGGGATCTCTTCAGTGCTCTTTATATACCTTATCGCTACTGGGTATGTGGGAAGATGCAGTCTGTGGTATAAATCTTCTCCAGCCTTTCTATACTCTTGGATTTGTTTCATAACCATCTCCTTTTTTTTGCCAGCCATATAGCAATTACTATACGGACTTAGATTTATGAAGATATTAATTAAAACATAAATTCATTAGGTTTTCATGTATAATTTTATGGATGCTCTCCTAACCCGCTCATGTATCATTACACATAGTGCTGGATAATACTTTTTGTCAGGAGTGTAGACCTGGGCCTTTTAACCAATTGTACGATACCTGCTCAGATGGTATTAGACGTTTGATTTTAACCAACCAATTGGTAATACAGCCGGCACCCTCTTTTTATATGCAAGATATTTATATTTTTCGTATAATAAGGCTGATCGGGGAGCAGGTGCTGACTCAAAGCACCGTATCAGGTTTCGACTTGGGACGAATGTCACCCTGCTCCCCCCACATTTTTTGGCCACTTGACTCAAAAACCTATTGTTTCTCATTCCGCTTTATATGCGGATGTCTTTGGCCAATTTTTAAGGGATGTGTATTTTGATTACAATAGGCATTGATC
>CAZVAH010000010.1:0-14281 GCA_964625035.1 uncultured Bacteriovoracaceae bacterium
ATAACCGCCCACCATAAATAAGTGAAAATAAGGATGCAGAAAATGGAGCTAAAGACAGATTATGCTGGGAAAATGTTAAACCCTGCAAAAAAACAATTTTTGTGATGGGGAGTAATTTTTTTGCCTGCCCGCCGTCTTTTTGTAGGGGCATGACCTTTTAATGGCTGCCCCCTTATCTTTTGGAGGAAATAAATATGGATTGTGTTTGGAAAAGAAACTGGGATGAGACGAAAGAGAATTTCAGAAATTGGTGGAATCGTGAGGGATTGGTTCTCGGCATGTGGGGTGCTCCTCTTTCTGATCTACCTCATGAGTTGGTTAAACGCCCTGATCCGCCATCAACTATAGAGGAAAATTACACTAACCCCGCCCTGCGCGCCAGGACAAACCACTACAACTTGTCCTTTCAGTGTTTTTCTGCTGACATAATGCCTATTTCAGATACAATGATAGGGCCGGGTTCACTGGCTCTTTATCTGGGGAGTGAAGCGATAATTTCAGATGATACTGTTTGGTTTAAACCTGTTATGAAGGACGATCCCATACCGGAAAACCGACCACCACTTAAATTTGGCCCTGAAAACAAATGGTGGAAAATTCAGGAAGAAACCCTTAAACAAAGTGTTGCACTGGGCAAAGGTAAATATATTGTCGGTTGCCCGGATCTTGTTGAAAATATTGACGTCCTGGCATCACTTAGAGATATCTCAACCTTATTTATCGATATGGTTAAACGTCCGGAGTGGGTAATCGAAAAAGTAAATGAAATCAATCAAGTGTATTTCGATGTCTACAGCCGAATTTACGACATCATTAAGCTTGAGGACGGAAGTTTTGCTTATGAAGCTTACAAGCTCTGGGGACCAGGCAAAACGGCGAAGGTACAATGCGACACTTCGGCCATGTTCTCTCCATCACACTTCAGAAAGTTCGTAGTTCCGGCTCTGAGTGCGCAATGTGAGTGGCTTGATTACTCAATGTACCACCTGGACGGCAGGGAAGCTCTCTGTCATCTTGACGCCTTGCTGGAAATCGAGGCCCTGGACGCGATAGAATGGACACCAAACACAAATGAACCCCTTGGCGGCAATCCCCAATGGTTTGATATTTACAGAAAGATCTTAAATGCAGGGAAATCAGTACAAGCGTATTTTGTATTCCCGGATGAGATCGTGCCTCTCCTCGACGCCGTTGGCGGCAAAGGGGTATATATTTTGGCACTTTTTCAGGATAAGGCAGAAGTGGAAGCCACTTTAAAAGGTATTGAACAATTTCGTTGAAAGTTGAGGGAGGAAATGGGATCAGGTATTGCCTGGTTGTTACCTGAAACCTTTTTGTTCTTATTTAAAAAAACACCTTTTATTTATTTCATCATTTCTACATAAAGGGCAGACGAAGTAGCAATATATATGTCTATTCATGTATCGACGAGATTTTCCATGTTGCTGGGAGCTGCTTTTGAAAGGAGAGTTTGAATCTTACAAGGCCCTCCTGAAAATCGGTTTTTACCTTTTCCCCGTTTACCCGGACCTCCAGGACATTATCCCCCCAATCAGAAGGAATCTTCACCTTTACCGAAATTTCTCCATCAGCCTGGAAAACAAAGGAGCCTTGGAGACAATTTTTAGTCCTCTTCACACTGGCGGTTTGAGTCTGGAAGGAAAAAGAAATAGAAGGGATCTTGGGATCAATCAGGTAGCCTTCTACAGTTCCCTTCAGACCAGCGAGTTGTGCCAGAGCGTATAGGATTTGCGCGTGCGAATGCGCATTCATAACAGGATACTCTTGCGGTCCTATCCCCCCGATAGGTGTTTTCTGATACCAGGTCTCGCCTGGTCGGTTGGAATATACTGAGTTGAAGGAATCAGGCCCGGACCATATCCCGTACCATAATTCCGGGTAAGTGTCCGCATGCCAGGTGAGCGAATTTTTCAAAAGCTCTTTGTAGGCGAGATCAGGGTCGTACATCGAAATAGCGACAATACCTGGAGCGTTCATAGCGAACCATATTCCTCCTTCTTCTTGTTCACCGGGTCTTGTAGTCTTGGAACCCTTGCGGCTGGCCGAAATCATCATACCCAGAGCCGAGGGTTCGATCAGATATTTTTTCATATTGGCAATTAAAATTTTGGCCTGTTCCGGGGTTAAAACATTTCCGGACAGGAGAGTCCAAATTTGGGGCTCAAGGAAAAATTCTTTATCGCCGTACTCAATGCCGCGACCTGAATAGGCTCGGTTGAGCCATCCAGACCTCCGCCATTGTGCCTGCAAGGCTGGAACCAATTCCTGAGTCCAGGCCCTGGCCAGTTCAGCGGTATCATAATCGCCGTACTCCTCAGCCAGATCTGCAAACTGGGGAAATATAAAGCAGGCCATTGCTGTGTTCAGCGTGGACTCACCACGAAATATTGTGAAAATGGTATCAAAAAACTTGTTGCGTGCAGTGAGAAAGGTCATCTCATCATTCCAATCGCTGAGCTTGAGCCTGATAAGGCCATGCTTGCCAGTACCGACTTTGTGGATGAAGTGATCAAAAGCCCTTCTAGTATGCTCATAAACCGTGGCCTTCCCCCCAGTCTTTTTTAGATAGAAAAACACCTCTTCATCAAGGAAATCGAAGTCACGGGTGGCAAAAACATACTCAGTCACAGCCTGCATTACCCAGAGATCAAAGTCCGATGGCCTATAGTAAAGCTCGTGCTTTGTACCATAGCCCCCCATCCCATAAAAGAATCTACCGTCTGGAGCCTGCCCTCGCAATATAAGCCGAAGCTGGTTCTTGGCCATGTCTGGATTGTAATAAGTAAAGGTCTGAGCATAGGCACTGAGATCCCGTATGACTCCCCTAGAGCCCCAGGAATATAGGTAGTTTCCACCCTGAGGTACAAAGGGGGTCTCATAATATCCGTCAATCAGGCTCAGCGCATTTAGACAGTAATAATTCCATTGCACCTCGCGGGACAGATAGTTTTTTGGTGGTCCCTGGAAAAGGGGAAGCTCTTGTTTCCAAGCTAACATAGTTCGCTTGAGCAGGCTTTGTGGTTCCCTTATCTGATCAATTATTGCTTTCGGCTTAATGGCCTTAGCATACCCGAAGACAAAGTGAAGCCTCTTTTCTTCTCCTGGCTCAAGGGTGACTTCCTGGCGAAGCATAAGGCAATAATTCTCATTGTTTTTGAGTCTGGCGTTAAGGGGTCGCTGTGATACTTTTTCCAGGGTTTCAGGCCCTGTGATCCAGCCTGTCTCTCGGGAAAAGATTTGATTCTGGTCAAATTCATATCCTAAGACTTCGCCAGATAGGGCAGCGAGAAAGACCGAGGGTGGTTCGGGATCATAGTTACGGGGCTTTTTCGGAAAACCTCCCTCCTCTCCCCAGACCTTATTGCCCTCGGCCATCAGTAGTTGGTGTTTAGGGAAATACCTCGGGGTTAATCTATAAGAGCGTTTCCATATGCCACCTAGTATAGGATGCCGAAGGAAGACAGAAACGTCATGGATATTGACATCCCAGTATTCAAAATAGTTCAAGGTCCTCTTTTTATCTGAGAGATTTTTCAGGCTTACCTCAGAAATCAGCACTGGTAGATCCTTAACCCGGGCATACGGGGCATACACTACCTGATCCACTCTCAGATTCGAATGGGTAATAATCTTCTCAAAATAACCCATCCCATAGATGCGGTGGTACTCAGCCCCTTTTGGTCGCCGTAAATACAAGGTGGGGAAAAACCTTTGTCCTTCCTGGATGAATCCAAATCCTCCGGTATAATTCCTGCCCTCTGGGTCAAAGAAGTTGATCCACCTGGGGTCTGACTCATAATAAAAAAGCTGTACAAACCCGTGGTTGAATGCAGTGGCAACAATGCGTTGATTCCCTATCGGAAACCACATTAGCTTGGTCTTTGGAGCAAGCTTGGGATCCCATTCTGCCCTGGGATCGCTAAGCTCATCCATGGTATATTCATAAGCGGGCAGACCAAAGCGGTCTATTATCCATTTACCAAAAATCCCATCCCCAGCCACCGGAGTAGTTATGGGTTTTTCTAATTTTTCTGCACCTTTGTAGCCCTTATCTGGGATTGACACAGTAGCACATCCACCCATAAATTCTAATATTAACCCAATAATTATAATCATAAAAATCTTTTTCATAACCATCTATCTCCTTTGGAAATTATATCATGCCCAGCTCAGTTAATGTATATGGTTTTTGTCTGAAAAGGGGTGAGAACGGGGTCAGCCCTTGACATTTGACAAGAGAGCATATCCGTATGTGGATTGAAAGGGTATATATGGAAAATGATAGACACCAATAAGAACACCAGGCGAATGATCAATGTCCAGAAAGGTGGTGGAGATGAGGGGATTTGAACCCCCGACCCCCGCGTTGCGAACGCGATGCTCTCCCACTGAGCTACATCCCCATATAAATACCTTAGCTATATGCAAGCTTTGAGAGTGGGTCAAGCGGTTTTGTTTTAATTAATCAAGGGAACACAGAGCATCTTTATCTTTCATCTATCTTCTTTCTTCCCTATCGCCTCTTTTACAGCCTCAGCTATCTGCTTACAGTATGTATGTGTTATTTTCTTATTCGGGCCCTCTACCATTACCCTTAACATGGGCTGTGTCCCTGAATAACGGACCAGGACTCTGCCGTTACTACCCAGTGAAGACTTCACATCTTTAATGGCCTCTGTAATGGAGGGTATTGAATCAATATCAGGCTTTTTTTCTACTGTCACATTGATAAGCTCTTGTGGATAGACATCCATTATCTTTGCCAGCTCTGATAAGGGCTTACCTTCCTTTACCATAGAGGTAATAAGCTGGAGGGCTGTAATGATGCCATCGCCTGTGGAGTGATGTTCCAGAAAGATTATGTGGCCAGAATCCTCTCCGCCTATGATGCTTTCATATTTGAGCATATCTTCAAGCACATAACGGTCCCCTACTTTTGATGTAATTTGTATGATTCCTAGTTTTTTACACGCAATACTCTGCCCTATGTTGCTCATCACCGTGCTTACTAGGGTATTATTCCTTAACCTGTTTTCCTTCTTTAAGGTGGAGGCGCATATCAAAAGTATCTGATCACCAGTTAAGATACCACCCTTCTCATCTACTGCTATCAGACGATCCCCATCACCATCAAAGGCAAGACCAATATCTGCATCTGCCTCAACCACCCGTTTGGCCAAGGCTTCAGGGTGTTGCGACCCACAGTTAAGGTTTATGTTCACTCCATCTGGAGTTCCATATATTGTATCCACCACCGCCCCTAATTCAGTAAACGCATGTGGTGCACCCTTATATGTAGCGCCATTACTTAAGTCCATTACCACCTTTAATCCCTCAATAGAGATCTCTTTGGGGAATGTATGTTTTAGAAACACGATGTATCTTCCCTGAGCATCATCTACCCTGTATGCCTTGCCAACGTGGTCTGCCTCTGGTAAGAGTGAGTCTAACTCTCCACTAAAGACGAGTTCTTCTATCCTGGATTCAGTCTCGTCAGGTAATTTATAGCCTGTGGAAGAAAATATTTTTATGCCGTTATCCTGAAATGGATTGTGAGATGCAGATATCACGATGCCTGCATCTGCTCGCATGTCACCTGTAATAAAGGCAATCCCGGGGGTTGGGATTACGCCAGTAAGATATACATCTCCACCCATAGAGGTAATGCCTGTCTCCAAGGCCCCTTCGATCATATAGCCAGACAGGCGTGTGTCCTTCCCAATGATAACCTTTGCATGGTGATAATCTCCCCTGAACAGATAGGCTACAGCCTGACCCACCCGGAATATGGTTGTTATGTCCATAGGGGGCTTATTGGCCTCACCTCGTATTCCATCGGTTCCAAATAATTTTCCCATATCATAAACCCCTTTAAATTTTATATATCGACTATCAAAGCTAAATTTTAAAGATCAAGCAAGGGCAGCATCTTAAAGATATCCCTTACTGTTTTATCCACAATACCACCCAACCAGTTTACCCCCTTTGATACCGTGGAGCTATCTAAACCCTGTATAGTCTCTATATAGTTATAATCATGGATCACTATAGTATGGTTAAGCCCCTCTAAGAATTCGTCTCTGAAGGCGGCTTTTTTGTCGTCATCAAAATCCTTGTGGGTAAGAAGATCTACCATTGCATCTGTACTCTTAAGGGACTCATTTTTTTGTGTGACTATCTTGCGAGAATCCCCTTGTTGTATCTCCTCCACTAATGCACTTAAACGTTTCACCCTCTCCTTTATGGCACTATCCAGAATTTTTAGTGCGCCATTACAGAGTTTATCTCCAAATATCTGGTGATGGAAAAATTGTTTCCTTACATGCATATACCACTGTTTAAGTGCTATCAAATTGCTTATGTAATGGATATTATTGGTGAAGATTCTCTGTATATCCTTGCGTCTGTAAGGCTCAAATGGTTTAGATTTGTCAGTATTGGTGGCACTTAAGGCCATCCCGTCCTGAAGACAGTCTCCCCTGAAGATAGACCCTGCCGCAATCACTGTTCCAAAACCCAACCGGGAAGGGCCTACCAACCCCCCCTGACCACCAAGGAATATACGTGGCTGGTTTAGCATAACACCCCTTGGGACATCGCCAATAAGGGATGGGGTTGCCTTATCTCCATATGGTGTAAAATTAAAATGGATATAAGAACTTCCCACCTCGCTATGATCTTTTCTACTTGTTCCTCCTGCCATCAGACAATCACAAAGATTAATAAGACTACCCAATGTAACAAATGGCAAAAGTATTGTCTGTTTTAGTCCAACACAGTGGGCACCATTTGCCTCTTCCTCTAATATGCAACACTGTCTTACATGTGCACCAGAGCCCATATTGCTCTTTTCTAGAAACAGAGATTCCTGGAAAAAGCCTTCTTTTAACTCTACGTGGCCTCCTAGTTTGCAGTTATCTATGGTAACGGGGCCTTCATATCCTAATGTTACCCCAGGGGATAAAACCGTATCCTTGCCATAGATCCTGCACCCTGGATATATCGTAACCTCATCACCAGATATATTTTCCACCTCCACATCGTCTTCTATATACACAGTATCCGGAGCTGGGATTCTTACTCCCTTTTTCAATAATGTCTTAATGTTCTCTTTCAAGGCCATATTTGCCGAGCTATATACTAAACAATCTTTTTAATGCAAACAGAAAATTAAATTTTCTTGGATATTGTGTGAACCAAAAATCTTACTCATTGCTCATGCCCTGTGACAGAATTTTTTCTGCAAAGTGTACGGCCTCAGTGGGGTCTTTGATCTCTCCATTCAGGCCCTTTTCTTTTATCAACCTCAGGCAATCGCCGAGGGTTTTATCCTCCTTAAAACCTAGGGCAATAAGGTCTTTCCCTGTAATGGGCGGGGTGTAGTGACGCCAGGTAGTTATATAGGATGATGTATTTTTTCTTACAGCAATACTTTTTGTCTTTGCCATAACAAAGAGTATCTCCTCTAAAGAGGCACCTTCAAGGATGTTTGTCACCATCGATGGCTTTTTCTCCCCTCTTTTTGCAAACTCTTTCAGTATAGTTAAGACATTACCCCTTGCATGGACTAATGCCTTTGTCTCACTAGGACTCATACCCAACCTCTCACAGACTGAAGGAACAGTCTCTGGCTTCATACGGGCTATCAAGGCCAGTAAATAGATAAACCATGAGCTTACCACCTCTTGGGTATATAGGAGAGCAAACCATGATATGATTTCCCTAACTTGTGCAAGAGCTTCCTTTGTTTTTGGGGTGTAATCGAACTCAGGGTGTATAGAGGCAAGTACACCAAGGCTTTTAAGTCTCTCCAGGCCTTTTATAGGCTCATCTTCTAAAAGTATCTGCTTGAGCTCATGGAATATACGCCCACCTGACACATTTTTTATAAGATCTGATTGGATGGCCGAATGGATGAGGGAGAGTGTTTGTTTTCCAAGAGAGAATCCAAAACGTTGTTCAAAACGAACCGCCCTTAATATCCTGGATGGGTCCTCAACAAAACTTAGAGAATGGAGCACCCTTATACGTTTTTCTTTGATATCCCTTTGTGCGCCAAAGTAATCTATAAGCTGGCCAAATTGTGTTGGTTTTAATGATACGGCCATAGTATTTATGGTAAAGTCTCTTCTGTATAGATCGAGTTTTAAAGTGGATTCTTCTACAATGGGCATCCCGCCAGGATATTTATAATATTCCAGCCGTGCTGTAGCAATATCTATGCGCCTGCCGTCTTTTAGTGTGATTACAGCTGTCTTGAATTTCTCATGAGTTGCAACCCTTGCCCCGATAGAGGCAGCAAACTCTTTCGCAAACTTAACGCCATCTCCTTCTACAACAAGATCCACATCAAGATTGTCAATCCTTGAGATCATATCCCTTATGATTCCGCCTACCAGATAGATATTAAACCCCATAGCTGCTGTTATCTCTCCTGCCTTTTCTAAAAGGGTGTAGATCCCTTTTGGAAGCCTTTCTTTCATTATCCCTTTTATGGATTTTTTGTGTGAGGAGGTAGGGGGTATTCCTTCTATCCTTGCCATCTTTTGATGCATAACCCCCATAAGATCTTTCCTTGTGATTACCCCTGCAAGTCTCTCCCCTTCAACTACTGGCAGAAGACGCTGATTACCATCTACAACCAGCCTTCTTATCTCCCATACCGGGGCATCAGGGCCTACCATCTTGATCTCGGTAATCATATAATCCTTTACGCATACACCTCCAAGGTCGTGGCCTTGCGCCCGGGTTGCAATCTGCCTGGTGATCAGCCCGACGATCTTAGGGCCAGATGTCACAGGGATTGCATTTATATTATACCTGTTTAATAAAGAGTTTGCCTGATTGATTGTAGAGGCCACATCAATAGTCTTTACTGGAAATGTCATGATATCCCTTGCAGAGATACTAGGTTTTGTTTCTTTGTGCAGGATCTTTGTAAGATGTTCTTCTGTTTGCTCCAGCGTGATATCCTTGATAGATGCTGCTGCTGCTGTAGGGTGCCCTCCTCCCCCGAAGTGGGAGGTTATCTCTGCTACATTTACCTGTGGAACCCGGCTCCTGGCCACCATATAAACTCTATCCCCCATAAGTCCAAGCGCAAAGAGTGCATCTGGATTATGCATGTCTCTGAGTTTATGCACGAGCATTGCAAAGTCTTCAACATAGGTAGCCGTGACAGATTTTGTCAAGAGTATGTTAATACCGTTTATCACTAAAGTATATGCATTCTTTATCAGTTGATCTAAAATATCCACTTGTTCAGGGGTAAGTTCTCTATAAATGGCCTTTGATACAACACTTAAGTTAGCACCCCATCTAATGAGGTCTCCAAGGGCCGCGCAGTCATCGGGGCGTGTGGAAGGAAAGAGAAGGGAGCCTGTATCTTCATAGATACCCATGGCCATTATAGTGGCCTCTTCCGGGCTAGGGATTATTCCCTTTTCTTTCAAGATATGTATCATCAACGTGGTAGTTGAACCAAACTCAATTAAGTATTCTTTATTTCCATGAATATCATCTGGTGACGGTGGATGGTGGTCATATATAATCACCTCAACATCCGGCTTGTTTATTAATTTGGCAAATACCCCTATCCTGGAAAGTTGTCGTGTATCCACAATTATAAGCCTGCGTATCTTATCTGGAGATATGTTTTTTAGCTTTACAATACTGTCATTTGAGTCAGCCTCTGAATGGGAGAGATAAACCCTTAGATTCCTTTCCTGTGATCCTGGGAATACAAGGAGTGCATCAGGATAGAGCTTTTTTGCTGCGATCATGGAGGAGAATGCATCAAAGTCTGCATTGATATGAGAGGTTATTACATCCATAGGACTTAACCCCGCTTTGCCCTGCTATTGGTCAAAATTATAACTATCCCCTTGGATGATAAAGCTCATGTATTTCCTTTAGCCTTTTTGATGTTATGTGAGTATAGATCTGGGTGGTAGAGATATCAGCATGCCCTAACATCATCTGTACTGATCTTAGATCTGCACCCCCTATCAAAAGGTGAGTAGCAAAGGAATGCCTTAGTGTGTGGGGGGAGATAGGCTTGCCTATCCCAGCTAAAACGGCGTATCTTTTTACCATATACCAGAAATTCTGCCTGGACATGGCACTACCTCTTATTGAACAGAACACAGTATTGGTGCCTTTTTTCACATGAAGAGGTCTTATTTCTGCTATGTATTTCTTTACCCATTTAACTGCGGCCTCTCCTAAAGGGATCAGCCGCTCTTTTTCCCCCTTGCCTGAGGACACTAGATAGCCTATATCCAGATTCATATTGTTCATCTTTAAATTCACTAATTCAGAGACCCTAAGGCCAGTCGCATACAAAACTTCGAGCATGGCCTTATCTCTTATTCCTATAGGAGAGGGCACATCAGGGGCATTTAATAGCTTGTCCACCTCTTTTTTGTTAAGGACATCTGGGAGATATATCTCTCTTTTCGGGAGTATAATATCTTTGGTGGGATCAGCTTTAATAACGCCCTCATCCAAAAGGAACCTGTAAAATTGCTTGATAGCAGCAACCCTTCTATTAATACTTATTGCCTTAAACCCCTTCTTGCGGCAGTAAGTGATAAACCTTCTTAAATCAGAGTCGTCTACCTTTTTTATATCCCCCCCCCTTTTTTCTATCCATGTTGCAAAGCCCTTCAGGTCATTTGCATACGCACACAAGGTGTTTTCAGGTGCAGATCTTTCTGCCACCAGATATTCTATAAAGGAGTCTATAAACGCTTCTTTCATCTCTTGGTGATCTTGAAGGTAATGCCAATAGCCCTGAGGTCATCTTGTGCTAACTTTGTGCTGTCTTTGTCTGGATATGCGCCTACAAGAAGTCTGAAACACCTCTCTGATTCCTTCACCATATATGATAAAACCCCTAGGCTCCTAAGGCGAGATTGCTCGGCCAATGTTTGTTCTTCTGTCTCGAATATACCAATCTCTATAGCATAGGGCACTGGCGTGCCAACAAAAGCACCTTTATTTGCAATCCTGGCCCCTTGCAATTCTCTCGATTTTGTTACTGCATCTTTTATGGTGGTGAATAGTCCATAGTCTACCCTATACCATACGCCTTTTTTCCCGAGGTCTATCTTTGTGATAAATGTTGGTATAAGTGTTAACCTCAGGCTGTCCATTTTCTCCATAGCCAGAGCTGGGTCCCTCCATGACGACATATGTATTGTATAAGGATAGAATGTCTCTTTCACATACTTGATTGAGTGTTGCTTCTGTGGAATGGCAGGAGCCCTTTGGATCTCTTTTTCTACTACATTGCTAAGTCCTAGCTCAGCCAGGGCCGGTAGTGATATAAAAACTATTATTAATGTCATGATAATGTTCTTCACTGTTCCCCCCCATGATATGCATATGTTGTATTAATTATATATGTATTTATACCTTTAGCCATCCCATCTACAAGGGTAGTTTGGTATGATTGGGTGCGTAGAAGCGCACATTCTCTTGGGTGGGTGATAAAGCCTGCCTCCATCAAGATCGAAGGCATCTGTGCGCCTAATAGGACATAGAAAGGTGCCTGCTTAACCCCCAGGTCCTTTCCTTTATAACCTCGACCTTTAAGTGATTTCATGAGGCAGGTATGAATGCAGTCAGCAAATTTAGATGATTCATTGATCTTGGAATTGAGCATAAGGTCATTTATGATTAACTGGAGGTCGCTTATAGATCTAGATGTAGTAGCATTTTCCCTTGCTGCTACCTGTATAGCTGTTTCATCTGTGGTAAGATTTAAGAAATATGTCTCTACCCCACAGACAGAACGGTTTCTGTTGGCGTTTAGATGAACCGATATAAACAAGTCTGCCTTTTTTTTGTTGGCAAAGGCAGTACGTTCTTCAAGGGGTACAAAGACATCCGTCTCTCTAGTCAAAAAGACATCAAACCCTTCTTTTTTAAGCCTAGCTGCCAGCCTTTTACTGATAGCCAGTGTCAGATCCTTTTCCTTTTCCCCATGTGGGCCTATAGCACCCGGGTCTTTGCCTCCATGGCCCGGGTCTATTACTATCCTTGAGACCTTTAGGGAGAGTTGTCGTGCAATAGAGGGTATGTCGCTTGGTACCTGTGCCTTTGCGCCGGATCTAACTTCCTTTACATTTGAGGGTGGATGCCTTTGCGCTGCTTGCATGACACTCTTTTTTGTACTCACATCAACTACGATCCTGGAAGGATCTTCAAGTGGAAAGGCATTATAGTATGCCTTCTTGGTGAGATCTAAAACAATCCTTACCTTATCTTTTTGGTTCTGGGCCACCCGTATACAGGATAGGCTCCCATCTGCCACCTCCATCTTGGATGGGAATTGGGGAGTAATCCAGGCCTTGTTAAGGTCAATAACTAATCTAGGCCCCTTTTTTAGCTTAGCGTCAAAAGGAAGCATCATGGTGTCAAAAGACACATCCTTTTCAAGATCAATAACTACCCTGGTGTATTCCTTATTTGACCACTGTCGGATATTCTTTACAAGGGAAAGACTAGCTAAAAGTGGTTTTGCGCTAGGCCTATCTTCTATATGTATAGAATTGGCGCCCTCCCTGGCCTTTTGTGCCATATCACCCTTTGGAAATTTGGTAATAACCTGTCTGTAGAGTTCATAGGCCTTTTTTTTGTTGCCGAGCAGTGTATCATAGATCCTGGCGTTCTTGTAAACAGCATCATCAGCGAGGGTGCTTTTAGGATATCTCTTGGCCAAGGAATTAAATGTATTGGCGGCCTTTTCAAGATCAGATGTCTTGGTTGAGTAACCATAAAGCTGTACATACAGCTTTCCTTTCATATATAAGGCCCTTGGGGCAAACTTGGAATGAGGGTATTTTGATGCAACCTTAGAATATGTGTTTATTACCTTTATCCAGTTAGTCCTGTATTTCCGTTTCTTTGCATCCCTGGTGAGCTCTATGTAATTTTTGCTGGCTCTCTGGAAAGACTCTGCCGCAGAGCCAGCAGCAAAGGCTATCTGTGCCCTGGTACAAACAAGTGCTAATATAAGAAGCACAACAATAGCGGCTTCTCTTTTTGTTAGAGAAAGCATTGTCTTAATCATATAGTAAAATCCTTGGTAAAGCAACCGTTATTCACTATTTTACAAGCAATATTAATGCCTAATGCGTTCATATATAAAATAGATACCCTTTAAGGTAAGGTTTTTATCTATTATGTAGTCTTTATTTAACCATTCCCCTACCATAGTGGAGAGCCCTCCTGTTACAATCACCTTTGGGGAGCTACCTTGCTCTTTAGCCATAAGCCTTACCACCTCATTGATCATGGCTGCATGACCTGCGATAACCCCTGAACGCATACATGCATCTGTAGAGCGGCCTGTTACAGCATCAGGTGGCACCAATTCAATCTCTGGCAGTGCAGGTGCCTGAGAGGTAGGCTCTTTATAGGCACTTATGAGCCCTGGAGCAATCACGCCTCCAATGAACTCTCCACTTTCGGTTACATAATCTATAGTGGTGGCGCTGCCCATATCAACGACGATCAGAGATGTTTTATATATATGATAGGCAGCTGCTGCGGTTACTAATCTGTCAATCCCAAGGGTTTCTGGCGTGAGATAGAGGTTTTTTATGCCCATATCCGTTTTATTATCTATTATAAATGGCTGGATCTTTAAGTAAATTTCAAAGGCCTTTATTATAATCCTTGTTATGTGGTCACAAACACTGGATATGGCAATCTCTTTTGGTTTGTAGCCCATTTCGACAGAAAAGGCATCCCAATATGTATCCGGGGTATCACAGGATCTAGTATCCATCCTCCATAGATTTTTTATATCAGGCCCACCAAAGATGGCATGGGTTATGTGAGTATTTCCTATATCAATGGCAAGCATACCTCTTGGTTAGACTAAAATGGGCCATATAATCAAGGTGTTTTTAAAGAATTTTTTTGGGCAATACCCTGTTGAGTGACGTCAGGCTGTTTACGAACTACTGGCAATTATCAACAAACATTAATCGTAACTGCTCAGATTATTAGCCTGAAGGATATTAGCCTGAAGGATACTGATATCCCCTGGGCGGCAAAAGCCGTATTTGGAGAGTATTATACTTGAATGGCTATGCTATTATTGGGTTTTGTAAATCTTTTCCTTAAAAACCTTCAGCCTTTAGCCTATCCACCTGAGTAGTTACTTAAAAATGAGGTATATACACATTTGATACAGTCGTAAAAAGTAACTGAGCATGTCATTGCGAGGAGCGTAGCGACGAAGCAA
>CAZVAH010000011.1:0-14118 GCA_964625035.1 uncultured Bacteriovoracaceae bacterium
GTATATGCTGTATCTGTAAAGGGGGTAACTGGCCAAAGGGAACACATACCTGAAGGGCTGAGACAACAGATAAAACATATAAAGTCTATGACAGAGCTACCTGTTTGTGTGGGGTTTGGTGTGTCTAAAAAGGAACATGTGGATGACATCTTAACATTTGCAGATGGTGTGATCGTGGGCAGCTATCTTGTGGAAAAGACCATAGGATCACCTAACCCGGCAGAGGCGATTAGTATGGCATTTCTTAGCCTCATAGAATAGAGTCCAAATCTGTAAGCAATATTGTTGCATTAGTGTTTTATATGAAAATAGGCACAAAGCATTGTAGGGGCCGATGCCCTCATCGGCCCGTTCAGGGGAAATATGCCCTACAACGTATTGGTAAGGCTAATCGGTCCGCGGGAAATATGCCCTACAGGGATAGAATTTGTATGAAAATGCCATATTTTCATGCTTAGTTGTGTCCGAAAAGGACATGGGGGTTTATATGAAGATACCTTTGGGCAGAATCTTTTATGTGAATTGATCCATAACCCTTAATTTCTATTCTTGTTTTTCCCATCTAAACCGCAGTAGATTGAAAAGCAGTCCAAACTGTCTGTAGTTTGCCCCCTTCTCGTATGAAAGGATAAAAGAAAATGATGCCCTATGGGTAGGGCCCATCTTTTTATAAGAGATAGTATGCCACAGGATATCAAGGGTTGAAGATTTGTCTGTCTTAGAGGCGCTAGCTAATGTCAATAAGGGTTCCCAGTTAAGTTTAAAGCCTTTATCATTGAATGGAATGATATTTGGCATGTGCCATGAGTGGTGCGTTGTGTTCTTATAAGAATAAAATAGAGGCCATATACTAAGGGTATCTATCTTATCTCCATCTCTTTGTGTTTCATGTGTAGTGCCGCTTAGTATAAGGATTTGATTCTTTTCTATAGATTTTCCGAGATCTATGTCGGCTGAATACTCTTTTCTATATATAGGCCACATTATACTCTTCATATTATAGCTAGGGCCTTTCTTTTCCCAGTACAAGGGAAAGATTCTTGATTCTTCATATGCACCTGATGCAAAGCGTATAAAAGGCCAGGGACAATCCACACTTATATGCTGGTAAGTATAGTCTTTGTTGTATGTAAAAAATGGCCAGAGGATGGATATGTTTCTATAGAAGTTTCCTCTATCATAAAAAAATAGTGGCAGGATGGCATCCATCTCCCCCCCTGGACTCTTCCTATGGTGAAAGATCGGCCAGAAGAGATATTGGGATATTTCGTCTGGCCACGTTTCTTGGCCGTAGATAGGGAAGACCTTAAGTTTATACCCCTTACTATAAGTAAATATGGGCCAGAGCAGTGTATATGTGTTCACATTATCTGTAGTGGTCTTGGAGTATAAGGGCCACAATACGAATCCTGCCTCATCAAAACCAAAACGGTTTTTTAGATGACCATACAAGGGGAATACACCTCCATATCTCTTGGTTTCATCTCTTCCATAAAAAAAGAGAAGCAGGTCAAAGCACATATGTTCATCTGCTCTCTCATACCTGAAGATGGGAGAAAATCTTGAGCGAGAATCTGTGCACTTACCTAGAGGGTATAGGATATCTATGTGGGTTTTATCTCTGTAAAAAAGAGGTCGCAAAGCGATGTTAGAAGATGTGACCTCGAATATGGGGCCAAGCGCGCTGAATTCAAACTGATTCTTGTTTGAGCTATAATACATAAAAGGAGCCAGATTTATCTCAAGGCAATAGAGTGTAGGGGCATATATGACAAACATTATACAACTTAGTATTATATGCCTATATCCCACTTATAAACCTCCATATCTGCGGTGCAGGCATCTGCCAAAGGCGAAAGTAGATGAAAAGCTCTTAACCACTAGCTTTCAGCTGTATAAGGATTGAAATCATTTTATATTCTTTTTTTAGCTGAATGCTGATCGCTGAGAGCTGATTGCTGTTTTCATACAAACTACCTAATCGCCGTACCTACAACTGTACCCATTACAGATATGGGGGTTTGTTCCTTTATCCCCTGGGCAGCCTGGTTTACGCTTTTGATTGCACGCTTTATCTCTGTGTAGAGATCATCATCAACAATGATGCGCCCCAGTGTGCCTCTGCCTGCGGCAATCTCGGAGCTTATTACATTTAGGTTGTCTATTGCAGAGGTCAAAGCGTAGTAAAGCGTATCATCAGAAAGAAGGAGGCTAAAGGTGCTGTTCTCTTCTATCCTGGATGTGATCCTTTGAATATTCGTTATAGTCTCTAATAAAGAGAGGTATAGCCCGTCATCTGTTAAAAGCATTCCTAGTGTTCCATGACCAGAGCTCACATCACTTGCTATAGCATTTAATCTCTGGGCTGTTGCTCCCAATTGAGAAGAAAGCCCTACCATGTTGCTTGAGACCTCTTTTAGATTTAGTATTATATCGGAAAATCCGTCTTTATTTTCTGATATTATTTCAGAGATATTTATACTGGCCCCCTCGAAGGCATCTATGATATTATTTAATCTGTTCAGGCCCTCTTCTCCGCCAAGCGCGGTGTTAAGAGATGCACTTAATTGTGCTATGTTTTGAGAAATCTCCCCTAATTGCGTTAACAAAAAATCTATAGATGGGGGGGTCTCTGCCCTGGAAAGTTTACCCCCTTCAGGGATAACCTCTTTTGACCTGCCTGGGGTCAAGCCAATAAACTTATCACCAATCATCCCTTTTGTCCCCAGGGATGCTATAGTGTCTACAGGCAATTGCACCTGTTTATATATGTCGGCACAAACCGTTGCTGAGTAATCCTTATTAAGTGCTATACGTTTGACGCTGCCTACCTTTACACCTGCCATTTCTATCGGGGCACCTATTCTTAATCCTTCTATAGAGGTAAACACTATGGTGATAGAGTATGTCTCTTTTCTGGTAGTGCTTATCTCCCCTATCTTCATGGATAAGATTATAAATATGATAATAATAATAAAGACGAATATTCCTACTCGCACTTCATTACTCATTTAAGAATCCCCTTTTTAAATCTATCTATTAGGCCTACCATACATGTAGGCCTCAAGCAAGCAATTGATCTTTTTCTCTAAGGATGGGCTTACAGTCTTACTTAACACAAATGCCTTGAGATAATAATCCAGCGCCTTGGATTTTTTACCGAGAGCTAAGAGAACGTCCCCCATATGTTCGTTTACTACAGGGTCATGATTACACTTGTCCAATGCAAGTTTCATATACTTTAAAGATCTTTTAGGCATATTCCTTTTAAATAGAACCCACCCCATAGAATCTAGTATAAAACCATCATCAGGCCTTGTTTTTAGGGCCTCTTCAATCATAGTTTGAGCTCTTTGCAAGTTCTTTCCTATATCAGCCCATACATAGCCAACAAAATTAAGCATGATAGGATCGTGCGGATGTTTTTCGAGTATCTCCATTGCAAAGACCAACCCTTCCTTTCTTTGCCCGCTTTCCTCTAACATGGTCGCTAGCCTGTAGCCAATTTCTTTGCATGATTCATAAGATATATAATGCTTCCATACATCCCTAAGGATCTCTATTGCTTCACTTATTCTTCCCATATCCTTTAATATAGATACCTTAAGCAGTATTACATCGCACCCAAGATCCCCTTGAATAGGTATATTATCTAAAGAGGTTAGGGCCTTATCCCATCTATGGAGGCCAGCATAGGCCAGGGCTTCATAATAGGCATCTTCATCTGTATAAGATTCCTTGGTATGTAAAAGCTTAAGTGCTTGCTCATACATGCCCTCATGTATTTCAAGCAGGGCCAGACTATGGAGCACCTTCTGGCTTGGATGTATCTTAAAGAGCCTTTTTAGAAGACCTATTCCCTCGCTATATCTATTTTGAGATACATAGATGTCTGTAAGTGCCGTGATGGCCTGTTTTGATTGAGGATTCACCTTTAACAGCTCAAGGTATATTGCTTCTGCCCCTGCTTTATCTCCCAGGGCTTGGTAGACCTTACCAAGATCCGCATATGCCGGGCTAAATTCAGGCTGGTTTTCTATTAGCGTCTCCAGTGCATGTTTTGCGCAGATAAAATCACCATCCCCTATGCATGCCTTAGAGAGTGTGTAGAGAAGCAAGTTGTCGTCTGTATATATGTCTAGCATCTTGTTCAGGACATCTCGGGAACCTTTGAAATCAGATACACACATCTTGAGGTTGGCCAAAAACATACCAAGATCTTTATTATGTGGGTGATCCTGCATTAGTCTTTCTACATCATGTATGGCAAGCATCCACTTTTTAGATCTGGCATAGATTTTTGACCTGAGTTCTAAGGCCTCATCCAGGTAAGATCCTTGTTCCAGTAATTTGCCGATGAATTCTAGAGCCTTATCATTATCACCCTTTGCATAATATATCATTGCCTGGTTTAGCCATACATAAGGGTCATTTATGTGGGAATAAAACTCGAGCGCCTCATCAAGATCTCCCCGGTTTTGTGCATGTCTTGCATATATCATAAATAGGTAGGGGCTTTTAGATTTAAGGGGTTCCTCTTTTGGGGTATTTACAGCCAAATGAGTGCAGCCCGTTATAATAAATGCTGATAGTAGACAGGCTGTTAATTTAACAATACAGGGGTCAGGTCTTGACATTTGACATTGTTCTCCAGTTATCTGACTTACTTGTGTGTCATACCTTAAAATGTCAAATGTCAAGACCTGACCCCGCAATCCTTAGCATCTCCTTTACTACCTTACCTGGATCAGGATTGCCGAATATAGAAAATCCTGCTACAAATACATCTATACCAGCATCAAGCAGGGAGCGTATGTTACTAGTGACTACCCCGCCATCTACTTCAAGCAGGATATTGTGTCCTATTATCATCTCACGAGCCTTTATAATCTTTGGAATTACAGCATCTATAAAGACCTGGCCACCAAAACCCGGATTTACACTCATGATCAATATCAAGTCCAGTACATCCAGGCAATATTCTATGGTATCTAAAGGGGTGGCTGGATTGAGTGAAACACCAGCCTTTATCCCATGTTCTCTTATCATGCAAAGCATGCGGTGCAGGTGATTTGTAGCCTCAGCATGTATGGTGATCCCATCTGCCCCAGCGCGAGCAAATGCATCTATATAACGCTCGGGATGGCTAATCATAAGGTGACAATCCAGGTATACATCTGTTACACTCCTTATGGCCTTTACTACTGGAGGCCCTATGGTTATGTTCGGGACGAACACACCATCCATCACATCAATATGGAGCCACTGTGCGCCTGATGAGGTAACCTTGTTTATATCATCTTTTAGACAGGCAAAGTTTGCTGAAAGTATAGAAGGGGCGATAATCATATATTTAACTCCTTAATATGAAATTTATTACTTCAGGGCTAATATAGTACAAAGAGCCCTAAATATTAACCCCCTAAATAGAGTGTGTTTTTCAGTCCGCATGCAAAGGCAGTGGCATCCATCATCTTTTTTCCTGCGGGTTGCACCTCCTCTGGGATGATAAAGCCGCCTTGACATGCGATTTTTATCCCCTTCCCTTCTTTAATAAGCGCGCCTGGGTTTACATTATGGTTTTGAATAAGATACGATGCCTTCCATATCTTAATAGGTTTTGAATTCACATAGGTGAAGGCACATGGCCATGGCACTAAACCTCTTATGAGATTATGGATGGTTGCAGGATCTCTACCCCAGTTTATAAGCCCTTCTTCTCTCTTTAACATAGGGGCATGCGTGGCCCTTTGATGATCCTGGGGCTTAGGTTCTAACGTGGCCTTTTCTATTAAGGCAAGAGTCTCAATAACCTTTTGGGCACCTAAGGTAGCAAGCCTTTGGGAAAGAATAATTGCATCATCTCTTTCTTCAATAGGAATTTGAGCCTGCATGTATACAGGTCCTGTATCCACACCAGGATCTATTTGCATGATGCTAATACCTGTGGTTTCACATCCATCTATAATAGCTCTATTTATTGGCGCTGCCCCTCTATAAAGGGGTAAAAGGGAGGCATGTATATTTATAAAACCATATCTTGGAAGTTCAAGCATATCTTCCGGGATGATTTTGCCATAGGCTACTACTACAACTGCGTCTAGTTTGCTTTGAGTCAGGGCATCATAGATCTTCTTTTCCCCTATCGCCTCAGGTTGAAATACAGGGATGTTATATTTTATGGCTTCTACCTTCACAGGCGGAGGTTCTAAATGCCTGCCACGGCCTCTTGGCTTGTCAGGTTGAGTTATTACCAGGCAGAGATCATGATCATCACAATCTACTAATGCCTTTAGTGTTGGCAAGGCAACCCCTGGCGTGCCCATGAAGGCGAGCTTCATATCTTCCCTCTTTTTCTCTTTCTCAGATATATAGATCTCTTTAAGCTGGATGCATAATCTGCAATTACAGTCCCATCAAGATGATCTATTTCATGTTGGATGATTCTGGCCAAAATTCCTTCTATCTCAAGCCTTACCTCTTTACCGTTTAAGTTTATACCCTTTACGAATATATGAGTGGCACGACCAACATCAGTAGCAAATTCCGGCAAACTTAGACATATCTCTTCTGTTATATCTTCACCCTCTTCCTCCAATATAACAGGATTAATCAAGGTAATGAGCTTGCCAGAATCTTTTTTTCCAGTTTCGTCCACGAGGATCAACCTTATTGATTGACCCACTTGAGGGGCGGCCAGCCCTACGCCTGGGGCAGCATACATAGTAGCAGCCATATCTTTGGTAAGGCTTATTATATCGGAATCTATATCTTTTATCTCATCTGCTTTTCTTTGTAGAACTTTATTGGGATATAGAATAATATCTCTTACAGGCATTTAGACACATCTTAAGTCTATGGGTACAAGTGTGTCAAGTAAGATTGATGTGTTTAAAGGCCCTTAAAAGAATTTCCATATACTTGCCATAGTATATACGTGATGATAAGATTTAATTATGGCGTTGACTCAAGAGATAATACATACACTACCTAAGGCTACAGGTGTGTATATAATGAAAGATGCGAAAGGTGGTGTCATATATGTAGGCAAGGCCATTGATATCAGGGGACGAGTAAGGGCCTATCTGGGTCAGGATGCCAGGGCATATGTGAGATATATAAGGGACAATACTGAAAAAATAGATTTTATGCTCACATCCAATGAAAAAGAGGCCTTACTTTTAGAGAACCAGCTTATAAAGGGTTATAAACCCAGGTATAATATTTTTTTAAAGGATGATAAGGCATATGTAAGTATAAAGATCACCACAAATCAGGTATGGCCGGGGATATACATAACCAGGCGTGTTTTAAAAGATGGTGCTCGCTATTTTGGTCCATACTCTTCTGTCCAAGCCACAAGAAAGACCCTGGCTGCTGTAGGCAGGATATTCCCTATTTGCAGGTGTAAGGATGTAGAATTTAAAAACAGACAAAGACCATGTATTTACCATCAAATAGGGCTGTGCATGGCGCCATGTGTAAAAAGGATTTCTAAACAAGAATATAGCCAGACAGTAAAGGATCTGGTCTCCTTTCTTGAGGGGAAAGACAAGGCATTAATCGCTGATCTTAAGATACGCATGGGGCAGCAAGCAGATGCCCTCAATTTTGAACAGGCGGCCAAGATACGTGATCAGATATCTGCTATAGGTAGTACACTAATTCCGCAGATAATCGTTGGAAGGGCTAAGGCAGATATAGATGTATTTGGGATGTACAACCTACATGATCATGTTGAGGTTGCTATGTTACGTATCTCTCATGGATCCATGATAGACGGCCATACATTTACTCTTAAAGATGTAGGCATACAAGATGAAGAGGTACTAAGCGCAAGTATTTCTCAATTCTATCTGAACAAGCGAAGTGTGCCACCTGTTATATATACTGAGATCCTCCCTGATGCCAAGGAAACCCTAGAGCAGGTCCTTTCAGATATTCGGGGCTCTAAGGTGAAGATAAGCCAGGCTAAAAGAGGTCGTCCCAAACAATGGGTAGCTATGGCCAGAGAAAATGCCACAGGTCGCTTCAGAGGAAGTGATGCATCTGTCTTAGAGGAGATAGCAAGGGGTTTTCATCTTTCAAAGATACCTTATCGTATGGAGTGCTACGATATATCGGCCATTCAAGGGGCGTATGCTGTAGGGTCTATGGTGGTATTTATCGACGGCCATGCTGAAAAAGATCTATATAGGCGCTATAGGATAAAGGACATCTCATCTAAGGATGATTTTACCATGATGGAAGAGGTGCTTAGTAGGAGATTAAAGGGGGAGGAGGTAAGGCCGGATCTTATAGTCATAGATGGAGGCAAGGGTCAATTAAATATATGCATGAAGGTTCTTAAAGACCTGGGGATTACTACAATACCTGTTGTTACTATAGCAAAGGAAAAGGGGGACATGACAGACAGATTTTTTCTCCCAGGAAGAAAAGACCCTATCTTCTTGCCCCCCCGGAGCAAGGCATTGAAGGTGCTTCAGCACCTGCGGGATGAGGCACACAGGTTTGCTATTACATACCACAGGAAGATCCGTTCAAAGGCATTGGAAAGGTCTCTTTTAGAAGATATTCCCGGGATAGGCAATAAAAAGGCAACAATCATCCTTAAGCATATTGGTCATATCAATATATACGATATCAAAGAGGAAGCGCTTATAGGGTGTAAGGGGATTACTAAAAGAGATGTCAAAAATATTATCTCATACATACGAACTCTCATGTCCGCAGGCGGACGGAAATGATAAAAAGATTATTTTTTATGAATAACACTATTCACTTTTTTATATAAAGGCAACAGCCTGCGTAAGCTAGGAGACTTACCAAAGGTTCAAAAGTTTGCCTTTCAAATGGAGGCTCCATGATCTATAATGAAATAAATTAAAGGGGTATTCTTTTATGAAAAGTGGTCAAAACGAGTATGCATATTTGCTGGAAGGAAAGTACGGGATACTTTTAAGACAAGTATTTAGTTCTTTGTTTTCCCATATAAATATACCTGAGACATATAAGGATTTTGTATCATCTCTTGCTCACAAAGGTCATATTGTATACGCGCATAGTGCCAAGAGCAAGATAGATGCCCTTTTACTAAATTATAGACTTGGCCGCGAAGGGCTCCCGGCACCACGATTGGTATTTGGAGAGAAATTCTTGCTTTATCAACCAATCAGTAAATGGAAGGAAATCCTTACAGGTGTATTCAGAAGGTATGTCTCCCCATTGGAGAGCGGATTCTATACAGAGTATATGAAGCAAGCAGGTGGCGCATCCTTGGCTTACCTTAATGGAGAGGCAGATTACGATCCTATTCTGGAGTTGCTTAAGGTACAAAGACAGGTTGACATCCCTATCTATATAATACCACAGAGGGTTGTATATAATAAGGCCCCCTTAGTGGTAAAGGATGCATCAAAGGCAGACGGGGCCCAATTAATGGGTCTGAAAAAGATTTTTACCTTGTTTAAGGGGCGGGAACAGGGTTTTATTGAACACGGAGAACCTATAAATATCTTACATGTCCTTAAGAAGGGTGGGAGAGAGACTAAGTTTATTGAGGAGACTGCAAGAGAGATCAAGAATGAACTTCAGCAAAGGATAGCAAACTTAGGTAGTAATGTGTCAGAGGCACCTATAAAGAAAAGGGGTTTTATCATACAGAAAACCATGAAGGACCCCATCCTTCAGTCCTTTCTGAGGGCTTATGCGATTCAGAAGGGCACCACTACAGAATATTTAGAAAAGAAGGCATATAAGATGCTTGATCAGATTGCAGCAGACCTTAGGCTATCTTATATAAATATGCTTAACAAAACATTTACCTGGATATTTAATGATATTTATGATGGTATAGATATAGACAAAGAAGGACTTAAGAACATAAGGGAGGCTGCGCGAAAAGGTTCTTTAGTATATGTTCCATGTCATAAAAGTCATATTGATTATCTGGTACTATCATATTGCCTTTTTCATAACTGGATGGGTGTCCCATTAGTTGCTGCTGGCATAAACCTTTCTTTTTTCCCAATGGGTCATATACTCAGAAGGGGAGGCGCATTTTTTATGAGGCGTACCTTTAAGGGCGATACCCTATATTCTGAGATTTTTATTGCCTATATAAGGACACTTTTGGGAGAAAGAATTCCCTTAGAGTTCTTTATAGAAGGCACGAGGAGCAGGTCAGGAAAGCTGATGCTTCCCAAAAAAGGACTGTTATCCATGATAGTACAAGGATGGGAATCTGGTGTGGCCAGAGATGTAATCTTTGTCCCCATATATGTAGGTTATGACAATGTTGTTGAGGAAAGCTCATATATTAAAGAAATGAAGGGAGCCCCCAAGGAGAAAGAAAACATCTGGCAATTAATAAAGGCCAGGAGTGTCTTAAAGCGTCGCTATGGCAAGGTATATGTAAGATTTGCAAAGCCAATATCCTTAAATGAATATATGAAAAAAGAACCCTCTTATTCTAGAAAGAATCACTTGGATGGAAGGGCATTTTACGACTCTTTAGCTCGTGATATAATTGAATCTATATACAGGCAGACTGTAGTGACGCCTTTTGCTATCCTTTGCTCTGTTCTTATCTCTCAGATTGTGGCTATGGAGGAAGATTTTGTACGAGAGACGTTTCATTTATATGCAGATTATTTACGCCAGCTTGGATATCATGTGACATCCTCGTTAAACAACGCGGATCAAGCATTTGATGGCGCTCTAAATTTAATAAAAGAAAGACATTTTATTACAGTCGATGAAGGAGGAGGCCTTAATTTGATTACAGTCGAGGATGATAATAGAATCACATTAGAATATTATAAAAACAGCATCTTAAACTGTTTTGTACCTGCATCATTGATAGCCAATGTAGGGCTCAAATATCCTCATGGTATAGAGAAGACAAGGCTTTTTGAAGAGACCCATATCCTTAACCTCCTGTTAGAAAAAGAATTCATACTGGATACAGAAAGTTTTAACAAGGCCTTAGAATTTATGATTAATAGAGGTCTCATAACTGATTCTCAGGGTATATTATATATACCCCGTGATAAAAGGAAAGACTTGGTGATGTTTGCAGGGCTTATAGAAAACTATCTGGAATCTTATCTTGTAGTGGCACGTAACATTTCAAAGGTTGGGGCCAAGAAGGATATATTAAAAGCGATAAACAAGTATGGGACGCTCATGCATAAAAAAGGAGAAATAAAGAGGGTGGAGGCATTATGTCTACCCAATTACAAGGGGGCAATAAATACATTTAAGGCCAAAGGTTTTATAGATGATGATAACTCTATAAAAGATAATACAGGGCTAGACAATACCGCTAAAGAGTTAGAGGCGTATCTTGAGGACGAGTAGTGTCATAGATATCTTTATCCTTTTGATTCCTATCATATTGTGTGCAGGGTGTGCACATGTGGGAAGGTTATCTCCTGGTTGGGAGCAAGTTGGCATTGCATCATGGTATGGGAAAGATTTTCATGGTAAGCCGACTGCCTCGGGTGAGATTTATAATATGTATGGGCTTAGTGCGGCCCATAGGACACTCCCTTTAGGTACAAGGGTCAAGGTTACAAATCTTTCGACAGGCAGACATTTAGTAGTGACCATAAATGACAGGGGCCCTTTCGTAAGGCCTCGGATAATAGATATGTCTTATGGTGCTGCAAGGCGGTTAGGTATGGTAGAAACAGGCCTTGTCATGGTAAGGATCAAGGTGATAGAGGTGCCTTTTAGATCTACATCAATGTATACTATCCAGTTTGGTGCCTTTAAGGATATAGTAAATGCACGCGATATGGTAAAGTGTCTTGAAGATATGGGCTACAAACCCTGTATAGAAAAGGTCGATGTTTACGGCCAGGCATTTTACAGGGTAAGATTAGGCAGGTTTAGTGATATCGGAAGGGCTACAAAGGTGGCCCGAGGATTTGAGTCTGCGGGGGTTACCTGCCTGGTAATGGGTTTATAGCTAAATAAATATTCGGGAGGTAAATGGGTTATGAGTGAGATTTTAGATATAGTGGCTAGAGAGATACTGGATTCCAGAGGAAATCCTACCGTGGAGGTAGATGTATATCTGTCCTGTGGTGAAATGGGCAGGGCATCTGTGCCCTCTGGTGCATCTACAGGCGAGAGGGAGGCATTAGAGCTAAGAGATGGGGATAGAAAGAGGTATGGTGGTAAAGGGACACTAAAGGCAGTAGAAAACGTTAATAAGATAATAGCCCCTGAACTTATTGGCATGGATGCCCTGGATCAGGCAGGTGTAGATAATATTTTGCTGGGGCTTGATGACACACCTACCAAGTCAAAACTGGGTGCCAATGCCACTACTGGTACGTCAGTGGCTGTAGCACGGGCTGCAGCAACATTCATGGGACTTCCTCTATACAGGTATCTAGGTGGTGCGTTTGCAAGAGAATTACCTGTGCCACAGATGAATATCATTAATGGTGGCAAGCATGCAGGCAATAATGTAGACCTCCAGGAATTTATGGTTACACCTATAGGTGCACCTATGTTTAGTGAGGCTCTAAGGTATGCAGCAGAGACCTTTCATGCCTTAAGGGGCGTATTGATTGAAAAGGGATATAGTGTAGGTGTTGGTGATGAAGGTGGGTTTGCACCAGATCTCAAGAGTAATACAGAACCATTGGATCTTATTGTTCAGGCCATAGAGAAGGCTGGTTACAAACCTGGTGAAGACATAGCCATAGCAATGGATCCTGCGGCCAGTTCCTTTTTTGAAGATGGGAAATATATACTCAAGGCAGAAGACAAACCAGAAAAGACAACCGAGGAAATGGTTGAATTCTATGAAGGCATGATTGCAAAATATCCTATTGTATCCATAGAAGATGGGCTTGCTGAAAATGACTGGTCAGGATGGACACTGATGATGGAGCGCCTTGGTGATAAGATACAGATAGTTGGAGATGATGTGTTTGTTACGAATTCCAAGTACCTTGCCAGAGGTATTAAAGAAAAGTGTGCAAACTCTATACTTATAAAGGTGAATCAGATAGGAACGCTCACCGAGAGCATACAAACTATAGAGATGGCAAGATGCGCTGGATTCACCACAGTGATATCCCACCGGTCTGGTGAGACAGAAGATCCATGGCTGGCAGACCTTGCTGTTGGGTTCTCTACAGGGCAGATAAAAAGTGGTTCGACATCTAGAAGTGAAAGGCTTGCAAAGTACAATCAGCTCCTTCGTATAGAAGAGGAATTGGGCTCGGCTGCGGTGTTCAGGGGCAAAGATGCCCTTTATAGCATAAATAGATAAACTATTACGAGGTAAGATCTTCTCCCTTGTTTGCTAATCTTCACATCTTGAAAAAGATATCCTTTATCATAGTAATAGCCCTGGTCTTTATCAGCATTTTTATATGGTTTCAAAGACCTCAAGATATCCATAAGTCAAAACTGTTTCTTATGGATACCATCGTTGAGATACAGGCCTTAGGGGATGAGACTGATGCAAAAGCTGCCATGGAAGCAGCTATCAAAGAACTGAGACGCATAGATAAAAGATTCGGTTATCATACATCTCTTATCACAGACCTCAATACATCCCATGAGGTAAAAGATAGAGAACTCTATAGCCTCATGCAATATGGCATGGATATCCATAAGGAAAGTGATGGTGCATTTTCTTTAGCGTTGCGCCCCATCCTGGATGCATGGGGCTTTTCTGGTACCCATTCTTACCACCTCCCTTCAGATGAAGAATTTAATAAGTGGAGGGCATCAAAAAAGGATGGTGGTATTCACCTATTAGACGATGGTGAGGGTCTGTATACTGAACCAGGGATACTAATAGATGTTGGCGGGCTTGCCAAGGGCTATAGTGTGGATAGGGCTGCTTCTGTTATGATGTCCATGGGTGTAGATGCAGGGTTAGTCAATGCAGGTGGCGATATCATGGCCTTTGGAGATCATACATGGCGGATAGGGATAAAGAATCCAAGGAGGCCAGGTGTGATAGCGATAATACCCGTAAAAAATAAGGCTATTGCCACATCAGGCGATTATGAAAGGTTTTTTATACAGGATGGCAAGAGATTTTTTCATATATTAGATCCTGTAACAGGTCTACCTGCTCGCACT
>CAZVAH010000012.1:0-13962 GCA_964625035.1 uncultured Bacteriovoracaceae bacterium
TTTATGGAGAGAGTGTGGGGTGTCATCATGCCCCAATGAAGGTTATTGATGATGATCAATACAGGATATCTGGTATGGTGTACATAGCAGATGCTATAACTCATATGAGCTGTATAGGTGCCTCTGGGAACAATTTCCCTCAGAAGATAGCAGAACCCCTCTTGAAACGATTTGGTCTTAGTTTTGATACCCTAGATGATCTTATGAACCGTGTGCCTGGGGATATAGAGACTATTTGCGCTGATATTGGCCTGGATATGCCCCACGAAGGATTGTTCAGGTTGGCAAATAAGGCTGGCATGAAACTATCGAGTCTTGCAGTACAGCTTCGAGAGCAAATTGTGGTGGCTGATATAGAAAATAGACGTTCAAGTATACTTATCAGGCTGCTTGAGGTGTTAAATAGCTCAACAAAATTTGCAGATGCCCTGGGGAAAGGGGTCGAGGTGTTACTTGACTTAGGACTCATAAAGGGTTTCCTGGGTGGTCTCAAGTTGAAGGGTTTAAATCTTGTCTATGAGATCACAGAAGAGAAATCAGGCAGATTCCTTCAGGTTGGAGAGGAACAGCTCAAGGGGATGTTTCTCTCCGGTAATTATCCTTATGGGGTGAGCTTGCCTACAGGGGCCTTTGTGTATCTTGATATTAAAGATGATGAATTGATTAATGATCAAGGCTTTTTAAATGCCGTCATTGGGGCTATGTCTTCAGCGCTTATGCGTATATACTCTGAAGATATAAGAGCCAAGGGAGAGGCTGCATTGAGGAAGGCACTTTCTAGTGCATCCATGGAGAAACAAAAGGCAGAAGATATGCTGGGGCTGAATAAGGAGTTGATAAATGCATCTCCTGTAGGCTTGTGCCTGATAGATAGTAATGGCTCTGTTGTTGTAGAAAACAGGATATCTCAGAGTATAAGGGCGTCTGTTGGTATTGATAAAAGGGATATAATAACGGTAGCTAAGGCCTCAGGTTCTATCCCTGAGAAATTGAGAGATGCACTATCCTCAAGGGCCGAGGTTGATATATCCTGGGAAATAGATTCAAAGACATTCAGGTTTACTACAAAACCTGTGAAGATAAACAAGTGGTTGCTGGTTGTTATGTGGGATATAACAAAGGATATTGAGAACCAAAAAAGTATGCTTGCATATGCAAAGATGAGTACAATAGGGAATCTTGCTGCATCCATGGGCCATAATATGAAGAGTCCACTGGGCGCTATTCAGGGTTTTGCCAGGATGATCAAGGACGATATGGGTGGAGGTAATATCAGGGTTCTGCGTGGCGATAAAGAAGATGAAGATTTTCCTGGCATGATAGACTCTGTGATTGCTGGTACAGAAAATGTATTAGGCATTGTCAATCAATTATTAAGTCTGGCCAGGAGATGGGAAGGTCCTGTAGAGGACGTGGATTTTGCATACCTTTTAGACAATATCTTTAATCTATTTGAACCCCAGGCTAAGGCTTCGGGCGTAATTCTGAAGAAGGAATTATATTGCACCAGCGCTCATGTAAAGGCTCAGGCTCTAGAACAGGTTATTATAAACCTGGTGATGAATGCGATAATGGCATCTGCTTCTGGACAGGAAGTAGTGGTGAGGGCCTCAAGGGCTGAGGACGGAGGGGTTATGATCTCTGTGAATGATTCAGGTGTGGGGATGGATGATAAACAGATATCAAGGGTTTTTGAACCATTGTATACAAACTGGCCTGCAAAGACAGGGATGGGTTTAGGCCTTTCTTTGGCCAAAGATATAATAGACACAATGGGGGGGAGAATCTGGGTGGAATCTAAGCCAGGCAAAGGTTCTACATTTTTTGTGTCTGTACCAGAAGGATAAAGGTTGATTATGAGAAGAAAGATCCTGATAGTAGAAGATGATCCTGTCTTCAGACATTATCTGTATCAGGTTCTAAAGTATGATTTTGATGTTACAGCGGTAGATGGCCCCCTGCAAGCACTTGGTGCCTCCAGTCAAAATAAGTTTGACCTTATGATCACTGATCTAAGAATGCCAGACATGGATGGCAAAGAGCTTGTAGAAAAGGTTCATAAAGATATAGATCCTCATCTTATGGTCATAGTTATTACAGCATATGATGATGACTGGCCAGTGGATAGCGCTCTTTCTACCCATGTCTTCAGATATTTGAGAAAGGGCTCCTTTCTACCAAGCGAACTCAAGCAGAACGTAAACAAGGCATTTGAAGTAAGGGAATCTATAGTTACTTTAGAGGATTACAGAAAACGGGCGAATTTAGCAGAGACTATCTATAAGGATATATTTGAAAAGACGACAGATGCCCTTTTTATTACAGATAGTGATCTTAAACCCATAACTATAAATAAGAGTTTTACGCAATTAAGCGGATATACTTTTGATGACCTTAAGGAGATATCCTTTCTGGAGATTATATCTGACAAAGATAGGGATGATGCCAAAAAGGCCTTTGATGGTTTGTTAAAGGGGGAGAGTACGACCTCTTTAGAGGTATCCCTTACAAAGAAAGATCGCACCTTAAGGGTTGTGGATTTAAACTTGAAGATTATGCAAGGTATTTCAGGGGTAGAGCAGGCTATCTATGGTATGACAAGGGATGCCACCCTTATAAAGAAAACGCATGCCAGCTTGGGACAGACCACAAGGGATCTTGAGGCCTTGGTTGATAAGAGGACAAGGGATCTTGAGGCCTTGGTTGATAAGAGGACAAAGGATCTCAAGGTCTCTGAGATGAGATTTGGAAGGATCACAGAGGCTACTAAAGATATTATTCTTTGGATAGATGCTAAGGGCAGGTGTGAATATATAAATTCTGAGGTAGAAGGTATCTTAGGCTATCGCCCTGAAGAGATTATGGGAAAGAAAATCCCATGGAGGGATTTTGTACATCCGGATGATTACCATATGATAGATGATCTGGTTCGGGCTATAAAGGATAGGTCTGGCGAGATTGAAAGGGAGGTAAGGGTATATAGCAAGGCCGGTTATATGCTTTTTTTGAATTTCAGGTTCTCCATGATTTATGGTGAAGATGGCTCTTTTGTTGGCATGGATGTGGTTGCATCAGACATAACGCAAAGAAAGGTTGCTGAACAAAAGTTGATGGAGGCAAACAAGAAGATTCAGGAGCTCAATACTCGATTATCTGAGCGTATAGACAAAAAGATTAGAGAATTGAAAGAGTCTGAAGCGCGATACAGGCATATAGTAGAGGGATCTAATGACGTAATATTTTCTATAGATGATGAAGGTAAGATTGTGTATGTAAATGCTAACGGCCTGGAATTCTTAGGCATGTCTTCCTCTGAAGTGTATGGGAGACCCTTTCATGAGTTTTTCCCCAATGAGTCTATTGAGAAATTTACCAGAGCAATGGAGAGAATAGGTGTTGGAGGTGCTTCACCTGAGGAGTTTCATATACCAATGGATAGGCCAGAGGGGAAAAGAGAATTAAGGGTTGTTATGGGGGAGGCTATCTGGAATGATAATAAAGAAATTGTGTGTGTTGGTAGAGATATAACCGATGAAATAGAGAATCAGAGAAGATTACGGCTACTCGCAAATATTGAACACGATAGTGCAGATGCCATTATTGGCCTGGATACCAGGAGGCGTATAATCTCCTGGAATCAGGGTGCACACATGATGTTTGGCTGGAGTGAGGAGGAAGTAATTGGCGAATCTGCATTTATCATAATACCGGATGAAGCTAAGAAAGAGGCAGAAGATGTACTCAGCGAGGTAAGGGGAAAGGGTTTTATAAGAGATTTAGAGACAAAGAGGATTACAAAGTCTGGTAAGATTATAGATGTATCTTTGACCATTACAGCATTAAAGGACGATACAGGTCAGATATTCGGATTTTCTGCCGTACTGAGGGATAATACACAGCAAAAGCAGATGGAGGCAGCACTTGTTGAATCTGAGAGACTTGTGGCCACAGGTAAACTTTCAGCGAGTATCGCTCACGAGATCAACAATCCCCTCTATGGTATAAAGACCTGTTTAAAGCATGTCTTGGATACAGCAGGTAGCGGTAATGTGGATATGCATTTTGTAAGGCTTGCGCTTAAGGAGAGTGAAAGGATTGAAGCCTTAATACGTAACATGATGGATTTTTATAAACCGACTGAAGGAAAGTTTGAAAAGGTAGATATAAACGAACTATTAAAGGATGTATTCATATTAAATCAAAAATATCTTGAGGAAAACAAGGTTAAGCTTGAATTTAAACCAGGTAAAATATCTCCTTTAAGGTGTGTACCAGATCAATTTAAACAGGTATTTATCAACTTTATTACAAATGCAGTGGAGGCTATGCCAGAAGGTGGCGTCTTGACAGTGGAGACATTGTCTGTAGAAGATAACAATGTATTAGAGATCGTATTCAAAGATACAGGAGTAGGTATACCAGAAGAAAACCGCCCATATATATTTGATGCCTTTTTTACAAAGAAGCCCAAGGTAAAAGGTGTGGGTCTGGGTTTGTCCGTGAGCTACGGAATAATCAAGCGTCATGGCGGCATGATAGATGTGGCTAGCAAGGAAGGCGAGGGAACTACATTCAGGATAATTCTCCCTGTAGAAACTAAAGAGGGCATGCAGTTACATCTGGACATAACATAATATGGTCTCCGGTTTTATTGCCATTATAGGCAGGCCTAATGTAGGCAAATCCACATTTTTAAATCGAGTATTAGATTATAAGGTATCCATAACCACCAAGAAACCACAAACAACTAGAGACCGAATATTGGGCATCTGGAACACCCATGATGTACAGGTAATATTCTTGGATACGCCCGGGGTATACCTCGCAGATAAGGCCTTGAATAAGTATATGGTTCAAAAGGCTGTAGCTACTATGGGGCAAGCAGATCTTGTAATGCTCATGGTGGGGCCTGATGACACTATGGAAGCCCTCTCAGTGATATGTGATTATCTAAAGAGGGCAAATAAGATCACTATCCTTGTGGTTAACAAGATAGATCTCATGGATCAGGGTGACATTACCATAAAGATTGATGAATTAAATAAGTGTTATAACTTCACATCGAGTTTTGGTATATCCTCTGTTACAGGCAAAGGCATAGACAAACTAATGGATCATATAAAGACTCTTCTCCCTGAAGGCCCGAAGTATTTTCCCGAAGACATGGTTACAGATATGCCAGTGAGATTCCTATGTCAGGAGATCATCAGGGAGAAGGTATTTACACTTACCCATAAAGAGATTCCTTATGCAGCAGCTGTTGTGATTGAGGAGTTCAGAGAAGGTAGCCATACCTTTATAAGGGGTGTTATACATGTTGAGAGGCCATCACAGCGGGCTATAGTAATAGGTAAGAATGGCGGGATGCTAAAGGAAATCGGTATTCAGGCAAGAGTCGACATAGAGAGGTTGTTGGGGGATAAGGTTTTTTTGGAGCTCTTCGTAAAGGTAACAAAAAACTGGACTAAGGATCCGCTTAAGGTGAAGAGGATGGGATACCAGTGAGAAGGCCTATTGTAGCCATTGCTGGCAGACCAAATGTAGGGAAATCCACACTTTTTAATTGGTTGGTAAGAAAGAACAGGGCAATAGTAGGGCCGGATAGCGGCATTACCAGAGACAGAATTTATGGTAAGTGGTATGTGGACGAAGATTGTATAGTAGACCTGGTTGATACAGGAGGCTTTGCTACACTAAAAGAGTCTTCAATTACGCAATCTATACTTCTCCAGACCATGCAGGCCATCCATGATGCGGATGTGATTTTATGTGTGTTAGATGCGGCCTCAGGCCCTACATCTGATGATGCCATCCTTGTTGACACCTTAAGGAAATCAGACTCTCAGGTTATATATGTGGCTAATAAGGTAGATGATGACAGTACAAGTCTGAAGGTAGGTGCTCTCTATGAGTTGGGTATAGATAGTATTGTGGAGATATCTGCTCGTAATAGAAAGGGATTGTCAGAGATCATAACAGCATTAAAGAAATATATTCATCTGCCAGGAGTAGGTGATGAAGAGGCTTCTGGGATAAGGATAACCATACTTGGAAGGCCCAATGTGGGTAAATCTTTATTAATCAACAGGATTATTGGTGAAGAACGCTCTATTGTGTCTCCGGAGCCTGGTACTACCAGAGATTATGTGGATACAAAGATAACAAAATCCGGAAGGGACTATGTATTTGTAGATACAGCAGGTATCAGGCGTAAATCCAGGATCGATAGTGAGATAGAAAAGACAGGGTCGCTACGTTCTTTGAGGAATATTGACATGTCTCATGTCTGCCTTTATCTGATAGATGCAACAGAAGGTATTACTGAACAGGATAAGAGATTGGTAGGCCTTGCCCTCGACCACGGCAGGGCCACATTAGTGGTAGCAAACAAGTGTGACCTTATCCCTTTGGCTCAAGAAGGGAATTTAAGGGAAGAAATTCGTTACAGGCTCAGGTTTATACCAGATGTAAATGTTATGTGTATATCTGCACTCACAGGAGAGAATATTAATAAGATCTATCCCATGATAGATGATCTTTTTGATAAGACTATGGCTCAAGTATCCACTCCCAGGCTTAATCGAATCATCTCTGATATCGTAAAGGCCTCCCCACCTCCTGCATATAAGGGCAGACATATTAGGTTTTACTATGTTACCCAGGTGGATGTCTTGCCTCCCAGGTTTAGGATATACACCAATTATCCAGAGGCCATACCTCCCTCATACACCAGGTACATTGCCACAAGCATAAAGAAAATTTGCCAGATGGAAGGGATACCAGTGGCAGTTCAATTTGCCAGGCGGATAAGGAGAGAAAGGACTAAGGGCAGTCGATAGTCAAAAGTCGGAAAAATAGTCGTGAGTCGAGAGTCAAAAAAAGATGAGGAATCGTAGGTTAAAAGTTCAATGTTCTTTCTGAGCTGAATGCTTTTATATTAAAAGTATTTGCAAGAGTTGCATGCAAATGATAATATTTGTATATGTATGAGCAATATCCGAATATCTTTCAATCTTATACTATTGGAGATATTTCGATCCGGAATCGTCTTGCAGCTCAGGCCATGGAGATGAACAGCGCCATTGATGGAAAGATTAGTCCTAGGATAATCGAGCGATATCAGAGGTTGGCTCAAGGTCAATGGGGAGTTGTGTTTGTAGAGTCGATTTCCATTACTGAGAAGCATCTTGCCAGGAAAAATGGTCTTGTTATAAGCAGAAGGAATCTTGATAGCTTTAAAGAATTGGTAGAGGCATTTAAAAGAAAGAATTCAGATTCTCTTTTGTTATTTCAATTAAACCATTCTGGAAGAGCAAGTGGTGATTTTTCAGAGAGGGTAAAGGTCTGCAATGATGAGGATTCTAAGGCTAGGCTTTTATCAGAAAGTGAGATTGATAAGATTAGAGATCAATTTATTGATGCAGCCGTTCTTTCAAGGCAGGCGGGAGCAGATGGCGTAGATATAAAGGCATGTCACGGATATCTAGGCAGTGAGCTTTTAAGGCCTCTCAATAATAGATCAGACAAATATGGTGGAAGCATTGAGAACAGGGCAAGGCTTATATCATCAGCCATTCATACTATAAAAAAAGAAATTCCCTATTTTATAGTTGGAACGAGAGTTTCTATCTATGAAGGGATAAGGGGTGGTTGCGGAACCTCATCTCCTACTGAGGTGATAGAGGAATTAGATGATATCTTAGAAATCCTTTCCTGTATTGTAAAGGCGGGAGCAGATTATATCAATATTTCAGCAGGCATTCCAACAATAACGCCACATATAACGAGGCCGGTCTCAGCCAACAATTTTGATATGTTTCGTCACTTTAGGTACACAAAGATTGTCAAAGAAAGGTTTCCAAATATAGCAATTATAGGCTCTGCATATTCTTCAGGGAAAGAAAATGGAGTTAAGTGGGCCCAGGAGAATATAGAAAAAGGTTACACCGACTTTACAGGATTTGGACGGCAGAATCTTGCTGATGCCCTTTTTCCACAGAAGTTGAAGGAATCTCCTGGGGATATCAATTACTGTGCCCTTTGTGGGGGTTGTTCCAGTCTCTTAAAAAAACAGGAAGAGGTTTATTGTACAATGTATGGCGGTAAGCATAAGAAAGGGAATTGTAAGCCAAATGAGTAATAAAATTAATACCATGGGTGAAATTGCAAGGCTCTCTGGGGTCTCGATAAGTACAGTATCTAGAGTTCTTAATAATGCCCCTGGCATATCAGATGATACAAGGGGGCGAGTCCTTGAGATTGCAAGCTCTCATAATTTTATCCCTCAAAAAAGAAAAAGGCATATCAACCGATCCATAATTACACTCACTATTGTGGTACCGGATGCACAGCAGATCGAGACCAATCCATTTTTTGATATGGGGGAACTTATAAATTCAATCAACAATGCATTCCAGCACGAAAGAAAGCAGATTGAAACGCTGACTTTCTCAGAGTTGGGAAAATGGATAGAAAGAAATGGCACTCATACTGATGGTGTAATATTTGCTTTTGGAGATATAACAGCCGGTGTTAAAGAATACATTAGAGAAAAAGAGATCCCCCATATATTCTTAAATAGAACCCTTGAAGGAGAGAACTACATTTCATGTAATAATTTCAAGGGGATGTTGAGGCTAGGGAAATATCTTTTCAGCAGAGGATATAATAGGATTGGTTATCTAGGTTGTAGCACTATTCCTGTTAATGAAGATCGACTCAGGGGCTACTATACTGCCATTTTAGAGAAAGGAAAGATTAATGACAAGGTGGTGTATATAGTTGAATCCATAGAGGATATAAATACTGAGGTCGCACGGTTTTTTATCAATAATGAATGCGATGCGATTATGGTATTTAACGACAGCTTTGCAATAAGGTTGATCACATCTCTTTCTGAGATAGGCAAAAAGGTTCCTCATGATATTGCGATTACAGGGTTTGATAATTCGCCAATGAGAAAGCTCTTTAAGCCTTCTATAACCACCATCAGTCTTTCTACCTATGAGATGGGTTTCCTTGCTGGGCGATGGTTGAGGGATAATATTCAGCATAGGCAGGCGAGAACGCTACGGCTTGAGGTAAATGGATCATTAGTAGAGGGGGATTCAGTAATGACTAAAAGGAAAGATAATGACAAAGAGCAAGGCTGAAAGACAAAAGGTAGCACTTGTTACAGGTTCCACTTCCGGAATTGGAAAGGTTATCGCCTTTTCCTTGGCAAGGCAAGGCTTTTCCTTGATAATAAATGGTCGTAGAGGGGAAGAAAAGGTTAGGGATATCATAAGTAAGATAGAAGAATTGAATAGAAGAAAAGATTCCTGCCTGTATATAAGAGGAGATATTTCTAAAGAGGCTGTGAGGGCCAGGATTGTAAACACAATAAATGAGACCTATGGATATCTCAACATCCTTGTAAACAATGCAGGGATTACCACACAAGGGCGTAAAGATATCTTAGAATTGAGGCAAGGGGATATTCTTAAGGTTTTGAGTGTGAATCTTGTAGGCCCTTTTCTTTTGACATCAGCCCTCTCCAGGCTGATGGCTGATAGTGAGGAAACAAATTATATCATAAATATCTCGTCTGTTTCTGCCTATACTGCCTCAACAAACAGGGCTGACTATTGTCTCTCCAAGGCAGGGATGTCGATGATGACAAGACTATTTGCAGCAAGGTTAGCTAAGCATAATGTGAGAGTTTTCGAGATTCGTCCCGGGATTATTCGTACCGATATGACAAAGGCAGTGCATGAGAGATATGACAGGCTTATAGGTGATGGATTGCTTCCTATATCCAGATGGGGAGAGCCTGAAGATATTGCCTCGGTTGTTGTCTCTATTGCTAAGGGATATTACAGCTATTCAACTGGAGAGGTGATCAATATTGATGGGGGATTTCACTTGAGGAGACTTTAGGTATGATAAAAAAGGGGTGTTTGGATATATACAAAAAAAAGATTCCCTTAGTAAATACCTCTGTTGCAGTTGTCGGTTCAGGAGTGGCTGCACTCAATGCAGCAGTACATCTTAAAAGATTTGGCATCGATGATGTTATAATAGTTACAGAAGGACTTGGAGCTGGAACCTCTGCGAATGCAGGATCTGATAAGCAGACCTACTACAGATTAAGCCCAGAGCATGGCACCCCAGATAGTGTACATTCCATGGCTGAAGACCTTTTTGGAAATGGGTGTATGCATGGCGATATTGCACTTGTAGAATCAGCCCTTTCCCTTCGTGAATTTTATCACCTTGTTGAATTAGGCGTGCCTTTTCCTCATAGCAGATACGGGGACTATGTTGGATTCAAGACTGATCATGATCTTAAGTCTCGTGGGACCTCTGCTGGGCCACGAACATCCATAATGATGTATGAGTGTCTGCTTAAAGAGGCAAGGCTTCTCAATATTCCAGTAAAGGATAATGCCAAAGTAATCGAGATATTAACTGCAGATGATGGTGGAGAAAAAAAGGTAACAGGTCTGATTGCTGTTGAAAAAGAAAACGTTTTAGATGAAAGATTCGGTCTTATTGTAATTAAAGCGGATTATGTGGTGTATGCTACCGGTGGTCCTGGAGCGCTCTATGAAGATAGTATATATCCAGTCTCTCAGGTTGGTTCTTCAGGGATTGCGCTGAATGCTGGCGCGGTTGCACAAAATCTTACAGAGTCTCAATTTGGCATTGCCTCAAAGGGATTTTCCTGGAATCTCTCAGGCAGTTATCAGCAGGTATTACCTCGATACATTTCCAGAGGAGCCGATGGGGGCGAAGAGAGAGAATTCTTAACGGATTACTTTCCATCTCCTGAAATCCTTATAGAGGCTCAGTTTTTAAAGGGATATCAATGGCCTTTTGACATCAGAAAGATCTCAAACTTTGGTTCTTCCTCTATCGATCTTCTTGTCTATTATGAAACCAAGGTACGTAAAAGAAGGGCATTTCTGGATTTTACCAGGAATCTGACCTATCCAGGGTTTGATTTCTCAATAGATAGCTTGCCCGATGTTGTAAAAGAATACCTTGCAAGCTCTGGAGCCACATCTGATACCCCGGTAGAAAGATTAAAAGAGATGAATGCACCTGCTTACGAGACATTTCTACAAGATGGAATCGATCTTGAAAAAGAACCCATTGAGATTGCTGTATGCAATCAGCATTGTAACGGGGGGCTGGTTGGATCCATATGGTGGGAATCAAATATAAGGAATCTTTTTCCTGTAGGCGAGGTGAACGGGTCCCATGGGATATACAGGCCTGGAGGCAGTGCGCTCAATTCCGCCCAGGTGGGATCCTTAAGGGCATCCCAGATGATTGCTATCAGAATAAAGGAAGAAAGGTCTTTTAGCCAGATGGAATTTTCGGAGACAGCCCGGGAAAGACTACATGAGAGGCTAGAGGAATTTCAGGCAATGCTTACACGACCCACAAAGATCGATCCCATTGAGGAAAGGAAGGAGATTCAAAGGAGGATGTCAAAAACCTTGGGGATTATCAGGACATTGGAAGATATAGACGCATCCCTTAAAGAGAATTCCAACATGATTGATGTCCATAACAAGGCTGGGATCGTCGATATGCGATATCTTGTGAATCTTCTCGAGAATGAGGATTTCCTTGTAACAGAAAGACTTTTCCTTGAAGCGAATAAAGAGATAATAACCAGGATAGGCAAGGGAAGGGGATCATACATTATTGGAGATATTGGGGATGTCTTTAGCTTGGATGGTTCAGGAAAGATCAAGGATATCAGTGCCAGGCAGTGTGATGATAAGTTCAATAAAGAGATCCTGGAGATCGGAATAGAAGAGTCAGGGGAGGTACTCAAGAGGTTTGTAAGGGTGCGGCCAATCCCAGATGATAAGCACTGGTTCGAAAAGGTGTGGTGCGAATACAGATCAGGAGAGATATTTAAATAAATAAATAAGATAAATTTTGTAAGGAGGAAGGTATGGTTAAGGATATATTGGTAATAACCGCAGGTATTATTCATCCTTCTTACCTTGCCAGGTCCCTTTTTCATCGCATTTTAGGACGGATTGATGGATATCAATACTCCTTTTCTACATCAATAGAAGCCCTTAAGAGACTAAAGAGTGAGAAGTATGATTCGGTTGTAATCTATCTCCACCGCAAAAAGATATCAGGGGAAGCCTTAGATGCATTGGATGTGTTTGTAAAGTCAGGAGGAGGTCTACTTGCCATCCATTCTGCATCCGCATCCTTTAAGAAGCATGATCAATATTTTGGTATCCTGGGTGGCAGATTTATTTCCCATGGCAAGATAGGGGAGGTCAAGATAGTTCAGAGTAATGAATGTACAGAGATATTTGGAGATATTGGTACATTCTCTGTCCGTGATGAGCTTTACATGCATGAATGGGATAAAAATAACAACATTTGTTTTTTTACAGAGAAAAACGGGAAGACAGAACCTTTAGTATGGACAAGGGTCTATGGGGCAGGTCGAGTATGCTACATTGCTGCAGGGCATTGTTATAAGACCATGAAGAATCCAGATGTACAAGAGACAATTAACAGGGGGCTCTCCTGGGTCTCTGGTAACAAATAGGATCTAAAGGTGGAGGTTATGAGAAAGAAATTCAGGATAGGAATTATAGGGTGCGGTGATATGTCGAGATTTATGACAATTGCTGGAAAGGTAAATAGAGAAATTCGGATCGTTGCATGTGCTGATGTGGATGAAAAAAAGGCCAAGAGGCATGCCAGGTTGTTTGGGATTCCTGAAGTCTATGGCGATTATAAAGAGATGCTCGATAATCTCGAGATGGATGCTGTATATGTGGCAGTGCCACACTATCTGCATTTCCCAATGATCAATGATGCCATAGATGCCGGCATCCATGTCTTTTGTGAGAAACCTGTGGCTACCACCTTAGATGATGCCATAGCAATATGCAGGATCTCACAGGAAAAGGGGGTTAAGGTAGGAATTAACTATCAATATCGGTATAATGCCGGGTGTTATGCACTTTACAGGGCATCACAGAAGGGTGATCTTGGTGAACTCTATTATGGACGGTGTAATGTCCCTTGGCACAGAGAAAAGGCATACTTTGAACAGGGGAGATGGAGGAGCAAAAAGAAAGAGGCAGGGGGAGGCACCTTGCTTACTCAGGCGAGTCATACAATAGACATTCTTCTGTGGGCACTGGGAGGTAGGCCTGTCAGTGCCCTTGGTGTCGTTGCTAATAAGAAGTTCAAAGACATTGAAGTAGAAGACCTAGGGATGGGTATTATAGAGATGGACAATGGGAGGGTAGCGCAGATATGCAGCTCCATGGTTGCTAATCCAGAGCAAAAGGTGACCATAGAGATCTATGGAGAAATATGTACAGGTATATACAAAGGCTCTGATTATCTCTCAAAGGTTATATTTAAAGGCAGAAAAGTAGAGAAGGAAAAACCTCCTGTAAGAGGGATACATGCATTAACACGGGGCCTTGAGGCCTTCAGAAGGTGGGTGGTCTATGATGAACCTTTTTTGAATAGTGCAGAGGATTCGCTACCTGTGCTTGCTTCAATCATGGCAATCTACAGGTCTGCCAGTTCAGGAAAGAAGGAGATGGTAGATACAGATTTTTTATAATTCTATATTAAAACAGGGGACAGGGATCAGGGGTCAGTTTTCAGGTATGGATATTTCTCTCAGCCCGAGCATGTTTTCATGCTTAGTTGTGTCCGGCAGGACATGAGAGGTTGTATGAAAAGAGGTTTTCTTAGATAGGCAGGATAACCTATTTATCATAATTAATACGAATCAGAGGAGGTAGCATGGCGGAAAAAGATACAGAAAGGCTTAGTCTTACTACAAAGATCGGTTTTGGAGTTGGTGATATATATGGCGGTGGGGCCATGGTTATTGTTGGTTTCTACTATCTCTATTTTCTTACTGATGTGGTGAGGATAAACCCGGCACTTGCTGGAAGCGTATTTCTT
>CAZVAH010000013.1:0-5338 GCA_964625035.1 uncultured Bacteriovoracaceae bacterium
ATAACGTGGTGGCCGCCCAGATGTTGGAATTTATGTCAGATGCATTTTTAGGAGAGAATGTGATAAAGGGGAAGTCTTTTCTTGCTGATAAACTTGGCGAGAAGGTCTTTTCTTCTAGTATCACCATTTCTGATAACCCACTTGATCCAGGGGCAGAAGATGCGCACAGCTTCGATGGAGAGGGTGTGCCATCTAGAAAGACCCCCTTAGTAGATTGTGGAGTGGTTAATAACTTTGTTTATGATACCTATTGGGGTAGGGTAGCAAACAAAACCTCTACAGGCAATTCACTACGGACCAGCTATAGGCAGCCACCCACACTAGGGATGCGACATCTTTGCATGGAACAGCCTTCGGCGGATGCGAATGACCTTACACATACAGTGAAAGAATTAAAGCAAGTGCTGAAGATTACCGATATTATGGGCATGCATACTGCTGATCCTATATCAGGAGAATTCTCTATAGGTGTAGACGGCCTTCTCATCGAAGATGGCAATATCTGCTATCCAGTAAGAGAGGCCGCAATTGCAGGTAATGTATGCGAGTTATTTTCCAGGGTGTTGGCTGTAGGAGATGACGTAAGAGAATTTGGTCGGGTTTTAACCCCATCAGTGCTGATAGACAAGGTGGATGTAAGTGCAGAATAAGGTGGCAAGAGGTACAGCATGAAATCAAATTGGACAATATTGGTAATACCAGATAGCGCTAACTCTCCAAAAAGATTAAAGATAACACCTTTAAGAATTGGTCTTATAATGTCTCTTTTTATAGGTCTCTTTGTTTTTTCAATTGTAGCAGGGCTCATGTTATTCAACTTAAGATCAGATATATCAAGAATAGTCTTACTAAAAAAGAAGAACCTTGATCAAAAACATCAGCTTGCAATACTTGCAGAAAAGGTAGCTAGTATAGATAACCAGGTTATATTGTTAAGAAATTTTAATATACACTTGAGGGATATTGCCAATATAGATCGCAATGGCTCTGAGGGCATAGTTGCTATTGGAGGTGGTGGTGGGACTCTTATGGGGAGTAATGGTGAGCCAGAGATAGTTACGGAAAACATCCTGGCTAGAAATCTCCATTCTCATATAAAGCAACTGAGTGATACTATACATATAGAAAAAGAGATCTCAAAGGAATTGCTCGCTCAATTAGAGAGGCAACGTTCCTTAATGGCTCATACCCCTTCTGTATGGCCAGCAAGGGGCTGGCTTACCTCTCCATTTGGATGGCGAAGGTCTCCATTCACCGGGGAAAGGGAATTCCACAAGGGGGTAGACATTGCAGCAAGGAAGGGCACCCCAATCTATGCCCCTGCGGATGGGATAGTGACTTCGTATTGTCCTAATGGAGCCTTTGGTAATTTCCTTGTAATAAACCATGGCTATGGGATAGTCACTCGATATGGCCATTTGAAAAAGACTTATGTGAAGCCTGGAAGGCAGATTCATAAAGGGGATATAGTGGCCTGTATAGGTAGTTCCGGCCGTTCTACAGGGCCTCATGTCCATTATGAAGTTCTTATCAATGGCGTCCATGTTAATCCAAAAAGATATATGTTGAAATAACCTTATCAATCCTCTATCTTATTATAGTATCATTTGAAGGCTTAAGACCATATAAGGCAAGGTAGGTATACTGGTATGTTTGGTGTATTAGTAAAGATATTTGGCACCAAGAATGAGAGAGAGCTAAGAAAGTTACAGGCTGTAGTAGATCAGATAAATGAGCTAGAACCTTTATTCAAGGCAAAAGACAATGCAGGACTAAAGGCAATGACGCCTGCATTCAAAGAAAGGCTTGAAAAAGGTGCCAGTCTTGATGATATCTTGCCAGAGGCATTTTCTACGGTAAGGGAGATCTCCTTAAGGACCCTGGGGATGCGTCCATTTGATGTCCAGCTCATAGGTGGAATCATATTGCATCAGGGTAAGATAGCCGAGATGAAAACCGGAGAAGGTAAGACCTTGGTTGCAACTATGCCAGTTTACCTCAATGCACTTACGGGCAGAGGAGTGCATATTATAACGGTCAATGACTACCTCGCCAAGAGGGATGCCCAGTGGATGGGAGAGATATACAAATTTCTTGGCCTAGATGTAGGTGTGATTGTACACGGGATGGATGACAGGCAAAGGAAAGAGGCCTATTCTTCAGACATCACATATGGTACCAACAACGAATTCGGTTTTGATTATCTCAGAGACAATATGAAGTTCTCTATTGATGACTATGTCCAGAGAGAGCTTAACTATGGCATAGTTGATGAGGTAGATTCCATATTAATAGATGAAGCCAGAACTCCGCTCATAATATCTGGACCAGCAGAGGAATCCACCTCTATGTACTACAAGGCAAATCAGGCTATTGGCTCTCTATTGAAACATAAGGATCGTGATAAGTTATATATAAGGGATGAAAAGGCCAATACGGTTGTGCTCGCTGATGAAGGGATAGAGATACTACAGAAGATCCTCGGCAAAGAGAATCTATATGACTCATCAGAATTTGAGACTGTGCACCACCTAAATCAAGCTCTACGTGCGCATTTGCTGTTTTCAAGGGACGTGGATTATATAGTCAAGGAGGGTGAAGTCATAATAGTAGATGAATTCACAGGCAGATTGATGCCTGGGAGACGTTATTCAGAGGGGCTGCACCAAGCCCTAGAGGCAAAAGAAGGTGTAAATGTAGCCAATGAAAACCAGACTCTGGCCTCGATCACATTTCAGAATTATTTCCGTATGTACAACAAGTTAGCCGGGATGACAGGTACAGCCGAGACAGAGGCCCTGGAATTTAAAAAGACCTATGATCTAGATGTAATGGTAGTGCCCACCAACGAGCCCATGATCAGAAGAGATCACTCTGATGTAATCTATAAGACTGAGAAAGAGAAATATATGGCCATTTTAGCCCAGATTGAAGATTGCCATAAGAAAGGCCAGCCAATCCTGGCTGGTACTATCTCAATTGAGAATTCTGAAAAGATCTCTGACATGTTAAAGAGAAGGGGTGTCCCTCATCATGTTCTGAATGCAAAGCACCATGAAAAGGAGGCAGAGATAATAGCCCAAGCAGGTAGAAAAGGTGCCGTTACCATTGCAACAAATATGGCAGGCCGCGGGACTGACATAGTATTGGGTGGGAATCCTGAATTTATAGCCCGCCAAAGGGCTGAGGCTGGAGATGGTGAGTACCAAAAGATCTTAGAGAGAGATAAAGCTCGGGCTGAGGTTGAACACAAAGAGGTGGTAGAACATAGCGGGTTGTTTATCCTTGGGTCAGAGCGTCATGAAAGTAGACGTATTGATAATCAGTTAAGGGGAAGATCAGGCAGGCAGGGTGATCCCGGGCAATCCAGATTCTTCCTCTCTCTAGAGGACGATCTTTTAAGAATATTTGGTTCTGAGCGTATATCTTCTGTAATGGATACCTTAGGTGTGCCAGACAATGAACCAATAGAACACCCCCTGATCTCGAGGAGCATTGAGGGCGCACAAAAAAAGGTAGAGGTAAGAAACTTTGACATCAGAAAACATCTTTTAGAATATGATGATGTCATGAATAAACAGCGTGAGATTGTCTATTCAGAAAGGCGAAAGATTCTGTCTGAGACCAGTCTGAGAGGCTTTATCGAGGATATGATATACGAGCTGGTAGGCAAGCTTATCGAAGACTATATACCTAATAAGGCCCCGGTGAATGATTGGGATATGGATGGGCTTAACAATAGCCTAAAAAATCAGTTTGGATTAGACCTTACCCACACACCGGCAAAAGATGAGACCACAGAACAACTAGAGGAAATTATTACAAATGACATCAAAGCGCTCTATGACAGCCGTGAAAAAGAATTCACACCAGAGATCATGCGGGCAGTAGAGCGCCATATGCTCTTAGTTACACTGGACAATCTCTGGAAAGATCACTTGCTATCAATGGACCACCTCAAAGAAGGTATCGGACTGAGGGGCTACGGTCAGAAGAACCCCTTGCGCGAGTATCAAAGAGAAGGGTTTGATATGTTTGTTGGTATGATTTCCAGGATGAAAGAACTTTCTGTTGAGAGGGTATTTAAGGTTCAGTTGCAACGTGAAGAGGATGTAGAGCACCTCACAAAAAGACAGAGGAAGCAAAAGATGCAGATGGGTAGAGGGGAATCTACTGAGCCTTCTACATACAAAAGACAGGGTAAAAAGATAGGCAGAAATGATCCATGCCCGTGTGGGTCAGGGAAAAAGTATAAGCACTGCTGCGGGAGGAACCTGTGATACCAGAAGGGTTTCTGTTTTCCGCAATAAATGCAGATATAGATGGCTCAGGAAGCGAAAAAGAAGACCTTGGGCTTATATATTGTAAACATCAAGCATATGTCTCAGGCGCCTTTACCAAAAACCTTGTAAAGGCTGCTCCTGTAATAATCGGGGTAGATTTAGTTAAAAAGGGCGTAATAAGGGCAATAGTTGCCAACTCAGGCAATGCAAATGCATGCACAGGGGATGCAGGCCTAAATGATGCCTCCATCATTATGAAATGCATTGCTTCAGAGCTTGGCGTAGGGCAACAAGAGGTCATACCACTGTCAACTGGTGTGATAGGTGTAAGACTCCCGGCGGAAAAGATCATGAAAAAGATTGCCCCCCTTGTTGAGGGATTGAGTCCTGATGCAACACGTTTTGCGCAAGCCATAATGACTACCGATACATACCCTAAAATGTGCTCTGCAAAAGCGGGTAGGGCCAAGGTGCTTGGCATAGCAAAGGGCTCTGGTATGATTGCACCTGATATGGCCACAACCCTTGGAATAGTTCTTACTGATGCGAAAATAAACAAGCAACCCCTTGATATTATTACAAAAAATGCCATTGTATCTAGCTTTAATGCCATCTCTGTGGATGGAGATACATCGACAAATGATACACTCTTAGTACTGACATCGAATATGATTGATGCGGATATAGCTGATGTAAAAGATGCAATAACCAGTGTAATAAGAGAACTTGCCATGATGGTGGTAAGAGATGGTGAAGGTGCTACAAAGGTAACAAGTATAACGGTAAAAGGTGCAGAAACAGATAACGAGGCAAAGAATGTTGCAATGTGTATTGCAAACTCTTTGCTGGTAAAGACTGCTTTATTTGGCGCAGATCCAAACTGGGGAAGGATAATGGCAGCTATCGGTAGAAGTGGTGCTCTTATTGACCCAAATGAGATCTCTATCAAGATTGGAGGACTTCCTGTAGCAGATGGAGGAGTCCAGGCAAAAGACTTTGACGAGGAGAGTATTCGTGAGATTCTTTCCGTCCGCCATCGGCGGAACGGACCTTCC
>CAZVAH010000013.1:5438-7746 GCA_964625035.1 uncultured Bacteriovoracaceae bacterium
CGGACCTTCCATCAAAGGTGAACTAAAGGAAGTGCCAATAGAAGTCATACTAGGTGACGGCCCGGGGATGTTCGCGGCTTGGACAACAGACCTTACATATAAATATGTGGAGATCAATTCATCGTACAGGACATAGATTAAGGCATGGATAATTACGTCCGATAATAAATGTTATGTTAAATTAGAGAAACCAACATGTTTCTATCTGCCGTTATACCCTACTCCCAATCCGCCAAGGTAAGTGTCGGATATTTTGCAAAGGACAGGCTACATCGATCCTGAAACAGATCTATCTATAACTTCTGCTATAATTTGTTGAATCTTATCCGGTATGCCCTTTATCTTTATATCCAGAAAACCTCTAATAATAAGAGAGCGCGCCTCGTCGTCTGTAAGCCCGCGTGTCATGAGATAACTGAGTTCTTCTTTTGATATCCTCCCTACTGAAGCCTCGTGGGAGAGATTTATGTCCGGGTGCTCACCCTTTAGTTCCGGTATGGAATGGATGACGCCATTATTACCCAGCAAAAGACCGCTGCACTCCATGTGTCCTAAAGATCCGGGAGAACTCCCCGAGATCATCTGCCTTGCGATGGCGGTACCACCCTCAGACACCACCCTGCTTATGATCTCTCCACTGGAATCATCTCCTTCAAGGATGGCTTTAGCTCCGGTGTCGAAATAGGAGTCTCTTCTTGAGTAGATGATAGAGTAAAACCTGGCAGAACCACCTGCCATCACCCGTGCCACAGGATATGACACAGTCTTCTTTACTGATGTCATTGCAACATAATTCGAGATATATCTTGCATTTTCACCTACCAGGATTGCACCTATGGGGTATACATCCACATCCCTTGCCCAATTATGGATCATGGTATAACCCAATGTGGCATCTCTGCCGAGATATGTCTCAGTTATACCTATATGCCTTCCTTTATGGGTCTGCTGTGATGTGGTACACCCATTAATGATATGGGCTTCGGAATTCTCTCCTAATTCTATGATGTTATGGATAACCTGGGTTGCGCCTGCAGTCTCCAGCAAAAAACCTGCCTGAAAGGGCATATCTATCTTTACACCAGGTTCTACCTTGATATAGTAGCCTACAGGAGGCAGGTTTGAAGCTGTCTTGCTAAATTCATTCTTGTCCTTTTCTATAAGTTTAAATACAAGATTATCACGGACATGAGGATACTTGTCCATCGCATCAGACAGAGGCAACACCTCAAGCCCCTTTATCCTGTGTGAGGCCTCAAAGATACTGTGATCCAATACCAAAAATCTCCCGCAACTGGCTATACCCGGGTCATAACCTACATCTAAAAGTCTATCTTTATCTACTTTAGGCTGCATGATTTTCCTTTTCCGCCTCTTCAAGACATCTTTGACACTCCTTGTAACCCATCGTCCTTATCTCCTCAAAGATTTCGCTTGGCGAACCGCAACCCAACATACGGCCATCCATCATCACATACGCCTTGTCTGCCCTTATATAATCAAGGATAAAACCTGTATGAGTGATGATAATAGAAGAACGTTTCCTCTTTTTTATAGGTTTATCCTTCTCAAGGATAATCTTTAAGGCATCCGCTATCAAGGAGATATTTTCTATGTCCACCCCTGATTCCGGCTCATCCAGGAGGAGAAGATCCGGCATTTGCACCATAAGCTGAAGGATCTCTGATTTCTTTCTCTCCCCCCCGGAGAAACCCACATTTACATCTCTATCCAGATAAGGGGACATATCCAATATTTCAGAGGCGTGTTCAATAGCCTCTTTATCAGGGCTCATGGTATCAAGTAGCGTTCTTAACCTTACACCCTTTATAGAAGGAGGATACTGAAATGCAAGACCGATTCCAAGTTGCGTCCTTTCATAGGTAGACATGCCTGTGATATCTTTACCTTTAAACAATATATTGCCTTTTGTGATATCATATTTAGGTAGACCTACAATCGAACCTAAAAAGGTGCTTTTCCCTGATCCATTGGGGCCAAATATCACGGCAGTCCTGCCCTCTTCGAGAGTAAAATCTATGCCCTTTAGTATTTCTCTGCCCCCGGAAGACGCCCTAAGTCCTTTGATCTCTAATAATTCCATATCCCTCTCCTCATGATTTGCGAATAATGCTAGCATAGCATATCGCCTCCTGTCATTATAAAAAATGAACAATTAAATCCCAGCCTTGTTGACAATATGATTGCATAGAGATACTAAGAGTAAGAGGTTAAACGATCTTGTTGGAGGTATGTATGCCTTTAAAAGAAATTATGGTCTTTGATACACCTGGAGTAAAAAATACTA
>CAZVAH010000013.1:7846-13929 GCA_964625035.1 uncultured Bacteriovoracaceae bacterium
TGGTGATTGTAACCCACAGTGTGGGGTTTGGTGGTCCAAATACAGATGAATTTGATCCAAAGATAAGAGACAGGCTCATATCGGCAGGCATACCTGTATACACAGGCACCATACTTTCCCATTCTCTGGAAAAGTCATTCATGGACAGCTTTGGGGGTATATATCCTGCCTATATAATTGCCAATACGCTAAGGAGGTTTGGGGAAGGCACTAAGGTAGCAATAGAAATCACTCTTGAGGCCTGCGATGCAGGGCTAATCCCTGAGGGTGAAGAGGTATTGAGCATAGGAGGAACTGCAAGGGGATCTGATACTATCCTTGCAATAAAAACCAGACCATCAAAAAGGTTTTTAGATCTGGATGTACTTGAAATCCTGGCAAGACCCAGGGGAAGAGGCATTTAATCCACAGATTTCGCAGATTACACGGATTACTCTAATCACTTGAGGGACGATTGGTCACTATATTGCCAGGCTCTCCAGGATATGCTCAACAACCCTATTGCTGGGTGAAGTATCAGGTAAATCAATTAGTGGTATATCATCAAAATCATACTCCCTTATATAATCATCTTCCGGAATCCATCCCAGCAATTCAATAGAAGTCCTACCTAAAATTTTGTTCACCTCTTCTTCACTTCTTACCCTGTTCAAAACCAGCCCTACCCTCTGGCATGCCACGGCCTTGTTATCATAAGCAACGTGTTTAATCGTGGACACAACATTTATCCCTTTGGCTGAAGTATCCGAGACAAGCACAAGGTCATCTACAGTCTTCATTACCCTTCTGTTTATCTGCTCTACACCTGCTTCTCCGTCAATCAAGACAACATCAAAGCCTTGGGAAAGAGACCTTATTACGTCTTTTAAAAAGCTGTTTATCTGACAATAACACCCCTCATCCTCAGGTCTCCCTATAGCCAGGAGGGCAAAATGAGAACCTTCAGCAAGCGCGTCAAAGACTTCATAGTCAAGCATATTTACTATATTAGATTTATCATATTTCTCTCCCTTTTTGATCTTTGCTATGAGCTCGTTTCGTATATCATCAAGTGTCCTTTCGACTTCAACACCTAAAGCTGTAGCAAGACCAACAGAAGGATCAGCATCTACAGCCAAGATCTTTAACCCTCCTCTCTTTGCAAGAATCTTTACCATTAGAGCGGTTATAGAGGTCTTGCCTACACCACCCTTCCCACATATTGCTATAGTCTTGAATTTTCTGGTTGTATTCATTTCTCCCCTTTATGCATTCTTTTGAACTGCGTTTCTTATCTTCCTTAAGTCAAGGACCTCGCTACATACATCTACATATTCACAAGTCTCACAATCAAATGACATCTCTTCAATCATTTTGTTCATTGCACCAACTAACCTTGCGACCCTTTTGGAGATCTCTTTAAGTTCTTTTACATCCTCCCTGCTTGAGGTTACAAATATGATCTCTGCCCCATCTATGTATTCCTTTTCCTTGAATCTATCAATCAATATCCCTCCAAGCACATTAAATGAAAACCCAGTATCCAGGGCCTCTTTACTCACCCTACTCCATTCCCTCTGATATTGAGATACAGCCCTTAGCATATAACCCTTTAGATCTAACTCGTAGCGCACCCCCTCTATCTCTCGATGTCTTGTACAAGTATTTTCCTCATTGAAGCCTCTACCTTCTATAATCACAACCTTGCCAAAAGGCAGGCTTTTTCCTTTGCTTGCCTGTAAATCAGGGCCTATGAGTGATATAATCCCATCTCTAACCTCGTTTTTGGACTCAGTCCAGATAACAAATGACACAGATTCTTCTTGTGGATTGCCAAGCTCAACTCCAACATCCTCACTTAATACAACATTTCTCCCCCCTCCGGGAGGCCAACCGACATTAGTACCCGTATTTTGTATTTCACATACCTTACCCTCATCAGATTTTCTCTCCATATACTCTCTTATGTCTTTGACTGCCTTACCGAAAAGTCCCATAATATTATAATATTTTATAACCCCTTGAAATTATTGACTATAAACCATATCGTCCAGAATTCCAATTGCTTAAGCTTAAGTTTCATCAAACTTAAATGGGAACCCTTGCCTTCAATGCCTCCTGGGCAAATAGTGCTGCCCCCACAGCTCCCACAATCTGGGGATCTGTTGAGACTGTCTTTATGCTAACCCCTAGGTATTTCTCCAACTCTCTGATTACACTGATGTTCTTAGCTACTCCCCCTGTCATAACAACATCTTTTTCCACGCTTAAGCTTTTAACCAGGCTTGCAATTCTTGATGCTACCGATTGGCTGACCCCTGCCATAATATCAGCCATGTCGTTGCCGTCATTAATGAGGGATACAACCTCGGATTCGGCAAATACGACACACTGGCTGGTGATCTCAAGCGGGCTTTTTGATTGTAGAGATAAAGAACCTAGATCCTCAAGTCTCAATTCTAATGCCTCAGCCAAGATGTCGAAAAATCTCCCAGAGCCGGCTGCACATTTATCATTTAAACGGTAACCCAAAATCTTGCCAACCTTACTGACCCTGATAGCCTTTGTAGTATTCCCCCCTACATCAACTACAACCCTCACCGAGGGAATGAAAAAGTAAGTTCCTTTAGAAAGGCAGGGGAGCTGTGATATATTCTTATCAGCAAATGAGGCATTTTTCCTGCCATCACCAGTACTTACACAATATTCTATATCATCAAAAGTGAGATGCGCCTTTGAAAGTGCTTCATCCACAGCATCTTTCGCCGCAAGGTCAGGCTTAAATCCAGTTTCGATGATATGGTAAGATATAACCGACCCATCATTCATTATAACAGCCTTTATCGTCACACTCCCTACATCACATCCTGCGACAATCATCGATAGTATACCTCCTACCCTCTTTGCAAAATCTTTTCTCTTGCAAAGAGCGCTGCCCCTAAAGCCCCTACAATCTGAGGGTCAACTTTAAACCTCTTTGCCTTTACTCCCAACATCTCTTCCAGGGTTTTGACTACGCCGATGTTCTTAGCCACTCCTCCTGTTATTACAATATCTTCTGCTACGCCAACTCTCATTGCCAGGCTCTTTACCCTGTTTGCCATAGCGCTATTAATACCAGCAGCCAGATCATGGAGGTCGGCTCCATGGGCAATATGGGAAGATACCTCGACCTGCGCGTAAATGCTGCATATACTGGTAATAACGACTGAATTTCTTGAGGATAGGGATAAAGGCCCAATTTCATCAAGCCCGACCTCTAGTGTCTTTGCCATGACCTCAAGAAATCTACCTGTTCCAGCTGCACACTTATCGTTCATAGTGAAATCTTGGAGTTTACCATCTTCATCCACTCTAATTGCCTTGCAATCTTGACCACCAACATCAATCACTGTCCTCACTGAAGGGATAAGCCAGTGTGCTCCTTTCCCGTGACAGGATATCTCAGATATATTACCACCAGCAAATGGGATCTTCTCTCTACCATAACCTGTACTGATACAATAATCTATGTCTTCCAATGAAAGATTTACCTTTAAGAGTGCTTTATCCATAACCTCTTTTGCTGACAGTTCCGGCCTGGGCCTCACCCCGATAATCTCTGAGGATATAATCTCCCCATCCCGCATTATAACGGCTTCAGCACTTAAGGACCCCACATCACATCCTGCGACAATCATCAATAGAACATCCTACCATCTTTACTAAATTTCTTATTTTGCGAAGACTGGATTCCCCATGGCGCTAAATAACCTGTAATGCTCATTGCAACACCACCGTACCCACAAACTCCTCGAGCTGATCTCTAATAGACGGCCAGGGAGTCACCCTGTCATCCCAGGTATCTGATTGTATGATAAGGGTTGGTATCCCCACTTCTTCTTCGATTGCCTTCATCATCACCTTGATACATCCCCATGTGTTTTTGCAACCTAATGTACCAAGGTATATAACACAATCTAGTTTAAGATCTTTATAAAGCGTGATTATATCCTCAAGCCACTGGCCTGGATAATCGTAAGGCCCCCTTATTTGTTTGGTCATCACTCGGTTCGAGGCCTGATCGGCCAAACCGTCGAGCATGGTATCTACGGTTGATGTGTCCATCCTAAAATGCTGGTGGCCGAATAGTGATAGACCCTCCATTAGTAGCGAGATTCCGCTACCTTCCATCCACCTCCAAAACTCTCCACCCCTGGTAAAATGACTAAGGTAAACAAAGCCGGCCCTTACCCTTTCTTCTGGTAAAACCCCACGCCCCTTTTTGTACCTTTCCTTTGTAACCTCATACACAGTTTTCAGCGTTTTTGTACCTACAGGGGTTCCTACAGCCAGAAATTTTGCACCGAAAAGGACAAGGTTACATACAGCTGGAAGCGGATTGGGTACGGCCTTTCTTAATTCATAGATTTCAGCGATATATTCATCTTGTTTTTTAACCTCTTCACAGACCTTCCAAAGTTTGTCTTCATCCAGCTTGTTCCCAGTCTGCTCCTCTAAAAATGATACCATCTTTCTGTATTCCTTTCGATAATACCTTGCCATATCTCCATCTTCATCATAGTAGGGCGGAGCATCAATATTACAGAACGGGATATGCAGGTATTCAGAGACAAAATCAAATATCTTTGAGTTCGTATCGCAGCTTCCAGATGCCATATTGAGCACCATATCTGGTTTTTCCATGAGGCCTGAAAATATGGCGCCGACTCCCCCACGTTGGGCAGTGCACATGGTCTCTGGAAGGCCTATATCCACGCAGTAATCAAGGAACCTATAAACACCTCTGGGATGCATGATAGACAGAACGCTAGTTATCCCTTCAGGCATCAGCGGAACTACATCCATTGCATACAATATTGCTGGAGGGAAATTAAAGTTTTCAAGGGCTATCTTCTTACCTTCTTTGTGGGCATTGATCAGATTTCGAAACCAGAATTTAGATATCTCCCCGAATTGCATACTAATCTCTCTGATATCGGGCTCAAGATAGAGTGTCTTCAATATACCAGAAAATTCCGGGAGCATCTTTATTGTGCCTTCAACTTCTTTTGTAGTTGGAGTGGCCCCGGATAAAAGGTCATACTGACTCCATGATGCAAAATCAATATTGGGCTCTACAAGTTTCTTTTTCATCTTTTCACCCCCTTATCCTCTCTAAAAATGCTTGAACCCTTGTCCTGATTCTACCCGCATCAGCCAATGGTCCATACTGTCTTTCAATGCCTAAGATCGGGATACCCTCAGCCTCCAGATCCCTCCTATAAAGGGTGTTCTCAGCTCCGTGCAGATCACAAAACCTTATATTTTCTGCAATGACCCCATCCACCCTCGCTCCCTTTGCAATATCCCTTAGAAAACCGTATCTTGTGGAATATTCTCCGTACATACGAGGACAGGGACTGTGTCCAAAATATCTGTTAACAATAGCACGTAAGGGATCCTCATCTTCTTCAACCAAGTCCCAGAAACATCTTGCTCCAAAGCATAATGAATCAGCAACAACCACCGCACCAAGGTCTTCTATGAGCCTTACTAACTCTACATCATCGTTTACACTCCCCACTATCATCAGCCTTGGCCTACCGGAGACACCCTTTTTTTTCCCAAGTTCACCGAGTAAATCCTTCAGTAATTTGTTGAATTCATTCTTTGGCATCACAGTACTTGCTACAACAATACCCAAGGTCTCTGTACCCGTGATTGGGACTTCATCTTTTGTCCTGAGTTTATATAGCTCCTTTAATAGCATCCTGGTTTTGTTATATACCTTGACAACATTTCCTAATCCATCTTCTGTGATTTTAACTCCAAAATGCCCTTCTAAATTCTTAATAATCCTTTGAGTCTCATCCATAAGAATTTTTAATGCATGCTCCCCGCGAGAATGTGGTACGCCATAATACTCAAAGAAGGAAGGTATATAAGCATTCCCATCTTTTGCCGCTCTTCTCCAGGTATCAAAGAGACGCCGCATATGGTCACATTCGTTGGCTATAATTGCGCCATCCAGGAAATCAAGCCTGCCGTCAGCCGCATTCTCAAGCAAACACTTAGTATAGCTGCAGTTGACCGGTCCGTAATATATATCCGCTGTAGTAACC
>CAZVAH010000014.1:0-13615 GCA_964625035.1 uncultured Bacteriovoracaceae bacterium
TATCTTTTGACCCCTGATCCCTGTAAACTGACTGCTACTCCTTCCCAGAATACATCCTGGTGTACAGATAGCGATTGTAAATTTGAGAAAATGAGGAGAATACTTCATCGTCTGGAGTGGCCTCTATAATGGAATCAAACCCGGTAAGTTTTGCATCCAGATCATCTATCATATGTAAAAACATGGCCTCTTTAGTCATTGGAAGTTTTGGAGAACCAAATTCAAGCTGACCATGATGAGAGAGTATAAGATGGATCAACTGGACCCTCAACTCCTCGGGAAAGTCATCAAACCTTGATATCTCTTCATCTACTATGTATGCAGAAAGATATACATGGCCTACCAATCTCCCCAAAGGGGTCATATCAATAACCCTATCATATGAATATTCATAGATCTTGCCAATATCGTGAAGGATGGTCCCAGCCAAAAGCAAATCCTGACTCATCCCCATATATGAATAGATGGGGAATAAAGAGATTACTGATCTTGCCACCTGAAGCGTATGCTCCAGCAATCCCCCAACATAGTTATGATGGATGGTTTTTGCTGCAGGGGCATTTATAAAGGCATTCTTTAACTCCTTCCTGCCGAAGATATTTCTGATAAGCCCTAAGAGATGCTTATCTCTTATATGAGATATTACCTGATCCAGTTCCTTTATCATCTCGGATATATTCCTTTGTGTAGTGGGCAGTAGATTGGACATATCCACCCTGTCCTTATCAAGGCTTTTGACTGTGTTTAAGCGTATCTGAAGCCTGTTTTCATAAGATTCAACGTTGCCGCGCACCCCTACGACAGATCCAAGCTCAATACCAGATATCTTCTGTTTGACATCATCCCAGATCATAGCCGGTATCTCTCCGGTCTTGTCTATAAGTTGCAATCTTGCAAATGGGCGACCATTCCTTGTTGTAAGTAGTTTCTTTTCTGAGACCATAAAGACTGCCTTTACATTATCTCCTTGCTTCATCTCTGAGATAAAGCCGCCTTTAGGGATCATATCCACCTTGTCCATAATTTCTTCTCCCTATAATATGTACCTGCTTAAGTCTTCTTTCTTAATAATTTCACCTAGTTTTTCCCTTACATAATCAGCATGTATCGCCGCGGGATCAGTCATATCTGATGCAGAAAAAGAAATCTCGTCTAAGAGCTTCTCTAAAACCGTATGCAGCCTCCTCGCACCTATATTCTCTGTATGATCATTTATATATTGGGAGATTTCCGCAATCTCGGATATTGCTTCATCATCAAAGGTGATATCAACATCTTCAGTGGCAAGTAGCGCTTTATATTGTTTAATAAGGGCATTTTTTGGCTCTACAAGTATCCTTACAAAGTCCTCCTTTGTCAAAGAGTTGAGTTCTTCCCTGATAGGAAACCTGCCCTGAAGCTCAGGGATAAGATCGGAGGGCTTGTTTACATGGAATGCCCCTGCACCTATAAACAGGACATGATCTGTCTTTACTGGCCCAAACTTGGTATTTACGGTTGTACCCTCAACTATAGGCAGCAGATCCCTCTGGACACCTTCCCTGGATACATCAGGACCATGTGAGGATTCTCTACCAGCCACTTTATCCAGCTCATCTATAAATACGATCCCGGAATTTTCTACACGGGCCCTAGCCTCCTCAGAGACCTTGTCCATATCAACAAGTCGATTTACCTCTTCAGCTACCAGAAACTTAAAGGCATCTTTTACCTTCATCTTTCTCCTACGGGTCCTTTTGGGCAAGACATTAGAAAACATATCCTTGAGATCTATCCCCATCTCTTCTATTCCCTGACCCGAGAAGATTTCTATTGCAGGCATAGCAGTCTCCCTCACATCTACATCTACCATCCTCTCATCTAATGCCCCATCCAAGAGCATCTTGCGTAACTTCTCCCTGCTATCTGAGTGTGCTTGCGCAGCAGAATCTAAAGGTAAAAGACAATCAAGGAGTCTTTCTCTGGCTATCTCTACGGCCTTTGTCTCTACACGTTCACTCTCTTCTTTCTTCACCATCTGGACCCCTAGATTCATAAGGTCCCTTATTATAGACTCCACATCTCTGCCTACATATCCCACCTCTGTGAACTTTGAGGCCTCTATCTTTACAAAAGGAGCATCAGCAAGCCTTGCCAAACGTCTTGCTATCTCTGTTTTCCCAACGCCAGTAGGCCCTATCAGAATAATATTTTTGGGATATATGTCATCCTTTATATCTCCAGCTACCCTCTGACGACGCCACCTGTTTCTAAGGGCGATGGCCACAGCCCTCTTGGCTTTATCTTGACCTATTATGTACTTATCTAACTCTGCCACAATCTCTTTTGGCGTAAGATCCTTCATGCAAGCTCCTCATATACTATATTTTTATTTGTATACACACATATATCAGAGGCGATATCCATAGCCTCCCGGGCTATCTCCTTAGGGGAAAGATCAGTATACCTGACAAGTGCCTTGGCAGCAGCCACTGCATAATTCCCCCCAGAGCCTAAACCACATACGTCTTCGTCTGGCTCCACTACATCACCAGTGCCTGATAATAAAAATGTCTTTTCTACATCAGCTACTATCATCAGGGCCTCAAGCCGTCTTAATATCCTATCTGTCCTCCAGTCTTTTCCCATCTCCACTGCAGCCCTGGTGAGGTTTCCTCTATACTCCTTTAGTTTTGCCTCAAAACGTTCGAAAAGGGTGAACGCATCTGAGGTCGATCCGGCAAAACCGGCCAAGACCTTGCCTTCATGTAGCCTCCTTACCTTCTTTGCCTTTCCCTTAAGAACCACATCCCCCATGGTGACCTGACCATCTCCTGCCATTACTACATTATGGCCTTTCCTTATACATAAGATCGTTGTCCCTCTTATATTCATCCCCCCTCCTTTGCCCTTGGGTGTGCCTTATCATACACCTCCATCAATCTGTCCACTGTTACATGTGTATAACGCTGGGTAGTAGACAGACTCACATGACCAAGCATCTCCTGTATAGACCTCAAATCAGCCCCTGCATCAAGCATATGGGTTGCAAAACTATGCCTAATTGTATGTGGACTTATATGTCGTGAGATAGCCACAGATGTAGACCATCTGTATACCACGCGTCTTATGCTCCTTGAAGTAAGCCTGGATCTCTTTCTATTCAAAAATAATGGTTCATTACAGTATATAGGGTCCTTTATCCCTCTGGTAGTAAGATAGGCCCTTACTGCTTCAATAGCATGCCTGCCAACAGGCACAATCCTCTGTTTAGAGCCCTTGCCCATAACCCTTACAAAACCAGAATCAGCATCCACATCAGAACAGTTCATGGCTTCCATTTCTCCAACCCTGATACCTGTAGAATATAATAGTTCTAAGATAGCACGGTCGCGAGGATAGGATGTAGACTCTATAAGATCTATCATTTCATCAGGACTCAAGAACATAGGAAGATCCTTTTCAGTCTTTAAAGACTTTACATGCGAAAAAGGGTTTACATCCAAATCGGTCTTACTAGTCAAGACAAAATCAAAAAAACCTCTTATGGCACTGAGCTTGCGATTTATTGTACTTCTTGTATACCTGGTATACAGGTATAACATATAAGAACGCACTGCATAACGATCAGGCTTATCAATATGCCTTTTGTCCATAAATCTGATCATCTGGCCTATATCATTTATATAGGCCCTATAGGTCTCCTTTGAAAGACCCTTTTGATCCAGGATATACATTCTGTATCGTCCAATTAAGATATCATAATCTAAGCCCATAAAAAAAATTTACACCTGATTACAATCTTAATCAAGATCTTATACCTGTTAGCTATCAGGATTCGGCCCTCAGAAAAACAATATTTTATTAATAATTGTTGATTATACTATCCATGTAGCTTATTATATATGATATGCACTATATAAAGACATTAATTATAATTATTGTATTATTCCTTTTGATCATATTCGGGGTTAATAATACTCAGGGCTTTGTGCTCTCCTTTTTAGATTACAAGCTTATTATACCAGTAGAGATGTGGCTTCTATTAATGATCTTCTTCTTTGCAGGAATGATACCCATCTTTATCATTGGCCTGCCAGAAAAGAGTGCTACCTACAAACAGTTACGGGCCTTAAATAAAAAGATAAAACAGATCGAAAAAGACCTGGCATCTATCGAGCAGGAAACATCTTTATCAGATTCCGAATAATATTCCGTAAAAACTTCGGGGCTTTGCCTATAATCCATAACCTGCTTAGACCTCTACCTATATTAAGGCTGGATTCTTCCTGCCTTGTGACAAGCCATGGTGCAAGCTTATATTTTATCTTTAAGAATCCCATCCAATCTATCTTTGCCAGGATATCCCGCAGAAAACCCGACCATGGGATATATAAACAAGATCCAAAGTCTACTATATAAGGTAGACCTTTATCATCTATCACATAATTTCTCCTGTTTCTTAAGTCCAAGTGAATTACACCTCTTTTGTGCATCTGTTCAATAATGCCTGCTAGCTTGGTAAAATATTGTTTATCAGGTATCTCTTTCGTCTCCCTTAAATTCTCACCTTTTATATATGTAATAATAATGGTGATGGGATCTGGTTTTGCAATCAACCTCGGTATGCCAGGGACTCCATCCAGTTTGGAATAGATATAGGCTTCCCATGCAATCAGGCATATCCCAAACAGACGCATAGGTAGGGCTCTACTTCTATATGTCTTCTCAACAGCATCTAGCCCCTCGCTTTTTATCAGCGTTACATCAGGGCTATAGATACGTACCTTTTTTAATGTTTTGGTTTCATTCATGAGGGATCTGTAGATCTCGAATCTACCTCATAGCCTTTTATCTAATATCTTATGGGCTGAAAATGGAATCGGATTCCTTTTACCCTTCATGATTATCATGCCATCTAGATATTGTCCATCTTGCTGCATGGATCCTATTAATCTCATATTGTTTGAGGTATATATACTTACCTTTCCATTTTTATCTATCGAACACATCCTTCCTTTCATCTTTGGATCTGAAGATTCTATTATACGGCCTTTATTGTCTATACTTAAGTCCACAATCTGTGTTTCATCAGACATATGCATAAATAATACCCAATAGCCTGCCATATCTGTGCATGCAAATACAGATTGATCCTGAATTTCTTTTATATTTGCCTTCTTTTTAGTATTAAATATCGAAACAACAGTCTTTTTATCTCTTTTGCTGGCAAATTTAGCCTTCCATATACCCCCTATGTCAATAGATAAAACAACAAGTCCAACCAGTAAAAATGATGCCAATAATATAACTGTTTTTGTCTTCATTTTACCTTTATCGGTAACAGCATAAGTTTATTAAAGATCTGCATGGAAATTAATTATCTATATAGATTACTCTTCGAATAAGTCAACATCCAATGTTTATATGGAAAATACTTGGCAGGGATCAGGGGCCAGTTTTCAGGGATGGCTATTTTTCTCAGCCCGAGCATGTTTTCACGCTTGGTTGTGAGCGACAGGACATGCGGGTTTATATGAAAAAGAAGTCAGGAGTCAGAATTCGGAATCTAGAAGTTAGGATATATGTAATAGTCCAATTGGATACATTCTGGCTTCTGGATACTTTTTTCATGCTTCGTGGTGGCCGGTAGGCCATGGGGGTTTGTGTGAAACAACTAGAAAACTTTAAGTGCATAACCTCTCTGAAATTTATATCTTCTCATCCCCAAGGTCTTTTGATGCAGGAATACCTCCAAGGGAATGTGCATATCTCACCGCATTCAATAATGCAGCCCTTACAGCCTGGGCAGCTATCACACCTAAATGAAGGGGATGTGCTACCTTCTTCCCTACAGAGAGACAAAATACAATATCACCATCAAATGGTGTATTATATGGGGATATGTGCCTTGCAAGTCCATGGCCTGCCATACGAGCCACCTGCATGGCTGTAATCTTATCCATATAAACATTAGTTACTACAAGACAAAGCGTGGTATTAGTGGGGCTACCTACATGTTTCCTCACCTCTCCACTTAATATGCTCTCATAAGAATTGATAAATCCACCCTCATCTCTGGCACCTGATATAATACTGCCCTTCTCATCCAAAATATCACCAAAAGGGTTTGCTACCACCAAGGCGCCTACCTTTATACCACCTGTGCCCTCTACCACGCTGGAGCCAAGACCTGTCTTTGTAGCCCCTACAACCCCCCTTAATTTGCCTGATGTAGCCCCTGTCCCTGCACCTATGCAACCCTGATCTACCTGCTTAGATGATGCACTAAGGCATGCACTATATGCCATAGAAGGCGTAGGCCTTGCCCCTGCATCCATAAATGAAAGATCATATATAACCGCAGTAGGGACTACAGGCACCTTTGCAACAAACAGATCAAGGCCCACCCCTGCTTCCTCTAAAAAACTACTCACCCCTGTTGCTGCATCAAGGCCAAATGCAGACCCTCCGGCAAAGCAGATGGCATGCACTTCAAGACCTGGATGCATTATGCTAAGTGAATCAATTTGCCTGGTAGATGTAGCCATGCCTGTTATATCCACAGCCCCAATACCAGGTCTGTCAAAGAGGATTACTGTGAGACCTGTCCCTCCTTCCAAGTCTGTAGAATGTCCAACCTTTACACCGCTAATCGCTGTTATAGTATCATTTTTTTTTCTTGACATCTGTTATGGTCCCACTAAACTGGGCTATGACTTCCTTTACTATAGGAGATTGAATAGCCTCATCACCTAAATCAGATGGCTTCCCCTTTGCTCCGTCCGCTCCGCCTTTGGCGGACGGAGCGGACGGAGCGGAAACAGCCGGGTTGTGTACGCCTGTCTGCACAGACAGGTCACCTTGATCCCCCGGGGGCTCACTTATCTCTTCCAGTTTTAAATTGACATCTTTTTTAAAAAAGGCAGCTGCCACCTTCTTAATTTCCGGTAGCATCTTTTTTATCTGCTCGGTCAAAAATGGCGCGGGGCTACCTATTGTGATCTCGCCCTCATCTTCTGAAACACACGATGCCTTGGATAATACGGCAAAGATAGGGGAATCGTGATCTTTAATATAGGACATGAACCCATCCCATGACCTTGGCAGACTTGGTATTGGTTTTTTTAACCTATCTGTTGTATGTGTGTATGGAGACTCTACCTTTACGACCGGCCTTCCAGAAGAAATTATATCTATCAACTGGCTCAGATCAACAAGCCTGGGTGCAGTAATGATTCTCAAAAGTATGGTCTCTAATGTAATCTTCGGCAGCGCCGAATATTTGAGATCTCCTTCAGAACGTATCAAAACACTTAAACACCTGTGTATCTCCTCAAAGGAGATGTCCTTTATAAGCTCATTTAAAAAGGTCTTCTCCTCCTCGGGAAGCGTTGGTATGTCATAGCCGACCTTTAACACCATCATATTCCGAAATTGCTCTAATAAAGACCTGTATAGCTGATTTAGATCCTGCCCATACTGATATATCCCATCTATCAATTCAAGGGCAGATACTGTATCTCTATTTATTATAGCAGTAAGCACATCATGCATTGTGGAACGCCCCACCATGCCTAAAAGGGATTCTATGGTATCTAATGTGATCTCCTTGACGTCTGTTGCTGCCACATGTTCTAAGATGCCCTGTGCATCTCTCATGCTTCCATCTGCCTGGAGGGCAATGGCCATTATGGCATCATCAGTGATACCGATCCCTTCTTTATCGGTAATAAACTTAAGATGGGAAACAATATCTCCTAAAGAAATACGCCTGAAATCATATCTCTGGCACCTGGAGAGCACAGTGGGCGGGATTTTCCCTAGTTCGGTTGTGGCCATGATAAATATCACATGTGTGGGTGGCTCTTCGATTGTCTTGAGCAAGGCATTAAAGGCAGATTTAGATAACATATGTACCTCATCTATGATAAATACCTTATACCTTGCAACAGCTGGGGCATAGCGTGCATTTTCTATAATCTCTCTTACATTATCCACCCCGGTGTGGGAGGCAGCATCTATCTCAAATATGTCCACAGCCCTTGATGCAGTGATCTCCTTGCATATGCTGCATTCATTACATGGCATCGTAGATGTCCCCTTCTCGCAGTTTAAGGCCTTGGCCAGTATCCTGGCAACAGATGTCTTCCCCACGCCCCTTGGGCCAGAAAAGATAAAGGCATGAGAGATGCGGCCTGTATCAATTGCATTTTTGATAACTGTTGTTATGTGATCCTGGCCCACAACATCTTCAAAAAGCTGTGGCCTGAATTTTAGTGCAATAACCTGATACATGTCACTATAGTAATATTGAAAAAGAGATTATTCAAGCAAAAAGCCCTGCAAGGGGCCAGGCCTTTAACATACACATACAACTTTCTGCTTACCGCTGCTCCCTCCCGGGCCTGACGGGGTTCACAGTGTTGTACTGTATGAGACCTGGCCCCTTGCAGGGCTTTTATCTATTGGCGGAGAGAGAGGGATTCGAACCCTCGGTACCGCTTTTGGCGATACACACGATTTCCAGTCGCGCCCCTTCAGCCTCTCGGGCATCCCTCCGTAATAGGCTCAGGTCTTGAGATTTAACATTTTAGCTCATGACTTAGATAACTTCCAATTAAATTGGATAAAAATGTCAAATCTCAAGACCTGACCCCTTTATTGCCTATTCCTGGCGGAGAGGGTGGGATTCGAACCCACGGTCCCCCTTTTGAAGGGACAGCCGATTTCGAGTCGGCCCCGTTATGACCACTTCGGTACCTCTCCTATCGAAGGGCCTTAAAAAATTTACTTAACAATAAACTTGATTCTTCTGCAAAAACCCCTGATATAACCTCTGGCCTGTGATTAAGATTCGTATCAAAGGCCTTTACCATAGACCCGACAGCACCATATCTATCATCAAATGCACCAAAGACCAACCGGCCTATTCTCGCATGAACTATAGCGCCCACACACATGATGCAGGGTTCCAGCGTCACATACAGGCTTGAACCGGAAAGCCTGTAATTGCCGCTGCGTCTGGCTGCTTCTCTTATCACCGCGATCTCTGCATGTGCTGTAGGGTCTGAATCCTTTATCACCGTGTTGTGACCCTTTACAACTAAATCCCCTGCAACAAGCACAGCACCTATTGGGATCTCTCCCAACTCTGCCGCCTTTTTTGCCTCATCCAACGCCATCTTCATAAACGTCTGCATCTGGCTAAAAGAGCAATCAATCTTGTCTGGCATCTATCATCAACCCTTTCTGTAGTCAAGACCCTGGGAGATACACATAGATGGTATTAAATACCTTGTCCGGTCTTACTCCTACTGTATTAAGGTTTTCTTTTGCGACCTTTCCATCTTCTTTCATAACATCTATAGCAGCGCAAAAATGGGCATCTTTTATATCAAGAGAACCAGATAAAGGAATAAACTTGGCATGAGCATAAAACGCAAGCCTATCCCTGTTGGTTACCACCTCCTGATCAGGCCCAATCTGAGAAAGAATCCACTTGCCCGCTTCTTTTCTTGCCATTCTATCAGGATCAGGAGGAGCAAATGCCTTATCAGCCCACATAATGGGACAGGAGATTATGGCGATTATAGCCAGAACTTTAATAGGCCTATTTATCGATTTGACAGATCTAACACAGGCATAAGAAGCCAAGGGATACAGCCATACAATAGGTGCTAAAAGATATCTATCAGAAGTCCAACCTAACATAAGAAGGACTATAAAGAATATAACAAGAACCAAACTTAAATGGATGGGATAAGGGCCTTTCTTCCAGAAATAGAGTCCAATACCACCAAACAGGATTATCATAGGATTACCTGTTGAAAAAAGGTTTGCTATGAGCTTTCCACCTGTCTTTAATATACCAATAAATCCAGGCAGGGTATGGAATAAGATGCCTAAATGAAAGCTCTTTCTAAATATAGCTAGTCCCGGATTAATATACCACAGAAGAAGTACACCCACCGCAGGTAATATCAAGATAGCTCCCCTGGCCAGTATGCCTTGCTTTTTATAAAATACCCACATAACAAGCCATGCGCCCAAAAAGAATAGGGATGTGCTCCTTACTAGGGCCCCTAATAATAACAAGAGAGCACCTGATATAAAATATCTGGCCTTATTAGAATATGACAAGCCTTCTAAAATAAAATAATTGCCCCATATAATAAAACAGAGCAACAAAGACTCTTTCAAACAGTCCACAGAACGCTCCAAAAGCTCTCTATTAGAGATCAAGAATATAACAGACAATAAAGCAACCCATCTATTCTTGAATACAAACCCACTCACTTTGTATATACCAAGAGAAGCCAATATAAACCCCAGAGCAGAAATCAGCCTTCCTGACGTTTCAAGATCAAATCCTGCTGCCTTTGAAACAATGGCTATAAGGAAAGGAAATAAGGGCAACTGTGGCCTTGTAATGGCATCGAAAAACCTGCCCTCCAAAAACAGGCTCGCCGTAGGGATATATTGAAATGCACCATCCCTTGAGATGATGTCATAGTTAAGCCAGGCTGGGAGCAGGGCCAAGAATGCAACTGCTAATACCATCCATGCTATTCGATATGATGGCCAACTATCTATAGATTTTTCTATGCCAAACACAAACATAATTAATAATTATGAATTAAGTCCCAAATACCACCACATCGTTCACCCTCTGTGTCAATATAGTTGAGGCAGAGAATTGCGGCAGATGTCCTTACTTTTCCCTAACCATGCACCTTTTTCAGAACAAAACAGGCTTGATCTCCCTCTTGTTTTAAATTTAATTCTCTTGCCTTGTTTCTATATTTTATAATACTTGTTATCTTATTATAAAAACTGTGATTCTTTAATGGAATGCCTCTCATATACAAATCACTTCCAGTAAATTGATATGTATCAGAATCATATCCAATCTTTTCAACAACAAAACCAGTCCTTTTCGATAAAAACCCAATGCTACATTTTGTATGCAAAAAAAAATGTCTTGGGGCATCTAATTGATACCAGTATTTTCCATATTTTTTGTAAGCATAGGAATCAGATACTGGAATTCTAATTAGGATGTATCTATCTTTATGTAATATTCTATTTATATGTTTTAAAACGTCTTCAGGCTTGTCCATGTGCTCAAAAGAGTGGTTAAGCATTATAAAATCATATTTTTTGTCAATCTCATATACATGTTTTTTAAAAATTCTAACGCCATTCTTATAGTCTATATCCCTATCAATAAAAGGATCAACTCCATCTAGATGGGTAAATCCAATCTTCGCTAATGCTAAAAGAAAATTACCAGTACCACATCCAATATCTAAGATATTGTCTTCTTCAGTCCTTATATAATCTTTAAAATAGAAAATAATGGGTTTCTTGTATATAAAAGATATTATCGATCCAATGAAATTCTTTTTATTAAAATAGTTAGAATTCCATTTATATCTGATAAATTCTTTTGTATTATTTCTTACTCCTAATGAATAATAATCTTGGGGATAATACTTACCAATATTATCTGGTATCTCAGAAATTTGTACACATCCGCATTTTGAACATTCAAAATATAGAAATTCATCCTTAAAACCAAGCATCATTTCTTGTGCGGTAAAACATTTATTCCCCTCAATATTATTACATACTCTGCATTTATACATATATCACTGAGATCCCTGCATAATGAGACCTTGCATAAAGTCCTATAATCCGTAATGCAAACTGATATGTCCTGCCTTTTACCAAGTTATCCTTATCTCTCTCTCTTTCAATTCTTAATTCATAATTCTTAATTCAATACGCTCCTTTGCTTTTCAAGATTGCACCAAACGTCCTTATGATGATCTCTATATCCAGCCATAAAGACCAGTTCTTGGCATAATATTCATCGAGTAAGACTCTCTCGTCATAGTCAATATCGTTCCTGCCGGATACCTGCCAGAGTCCTGTTATACCCGGGGTAACCTTAAAGAAATACCTTGACTTTTCACCATATTTCTCAACTTCGTCTGATACTATGGGCCTCGGGCCAACAAGACTCATTTCACCTTTAAGGACGTTCCATAACTGAGAAAGTTCATCCAGGCTGGTTTTCCGCAAGAATGCTCCCACCTTTGTGATCCTTGGGTCTTCTTTGAGCTTGAAATCCTTCCTCCACTGGGTCCTTGCCTCGGGATTATCTACCAGGACTTCCTCCAAAACCTCCTGGGCGTTTTCCACCATTGTCCTGAACTTGTAGCATGTAAATATCCTTCCGCCTTTTCCCAAACGTGTATGCCCGAAGAATACAGGCCCTCTGGAATTAATCTTGATCAGGACGGCTAGAATTAAAAACAGAGGGGAAAGCACAACAAGACCAAACAAAGAGAGCACTATATCAAATGTACGCTTTATAGCCCTATTTTGAACCCTCGCAAGCCTATCCTCCATCTCTAAAAGGAGCATTCCGTCTAAGTCATGGGTCCGAACCCCGGCAGAGGCAAGCCCATATAGATCCGGGAGCACTTTTACCACTGGGGCAATCTTTGTTGCCTTCTCTACAACCTCAACAAGTTTCTCCCTGGAGAGCTCTGGCATTGCAACGATTACTTCATCCGAGGCAATGGAAACAGTCTCCATGTGCTCTATTGCACCAAGCACCTTAATATTCCCTGGATCACCTGCACCATGCGGCAGAAGCACGCCAACAGGGTTAAACCCCCAATCCGGGTGCTTTTTCAAATTACACACTATCTGATTTATTGCCTTTTCTGTGCCTATGAGCACAACATCCTTTGACCATAGGCCTATACGTCGTAATAAAAAACGCACGATTCGCCTTATCATCGGCAAAGATACAATAGACAATATAAATGCAAGAAAGATCACAGGCCTGGAAAACTGGACAGATGTCTTTGTGATAAATGTAAGTAAGACTACTATTACAAATGCTATTAAATTACCCTTTAAGATCACCTTTGTCTCTTCCCAGAAGCTAATCCCTATAGATGGATACAGACCATCGTAGGCAAACATTAACAGCCACAAGGAAAGGATAGGCCACATACTCATATAGATATCAAGGCCGTGCCGCATGGGAGAGAAAAGATGGATGATATCCACGAAAAACCAGGACCTCAGGTAGTAAGCAAGCAAAAAACACAAAAGCAATCCACCTATATCGAATACAATAAGTATAAGGATTGCTATCACTCGTTTAAGTAATGTATATCCTAAAGCAAACATTGAATCTACCCATTCCTTTTCTTATAGATCTGATCTAGGCAAATCTATCACACCCCATTATAGTATCCCAGTAATTCTTGTTCATCGAAACCCTTCTAATAATAGCCCCGGGAAAATTCCTATAGTGAAACCCAACCTTATATCCTACGAATCTGACAAATGTGTCTATTATCAGGTATACAATCTCTCCAAATTTCTTATTATTATACAAAAATTCGCTCGCCTGGATAACATATTTCAGTCCTTCATTCTCGTTCCTGGCATAGCCCTTAAGCTCTTTATTATTGGAAAAAAACACACCTATATCCACGTAGCGTTTGAACTGCTGGAAAAGGGTATAGGCGTGCGAGTGCCATACTCAGGCATCTGCTGAATACGAGACCTTGTATCCCTCAAGTATAGCCCTGTATGCAAATTCCAT
>CAZVAH010000015.1:0-13589 GCA_964625035.1 uncultured Bacteriovoracaceae bacterium
GACAAGGTAGCGCTTGATGATATAGAGAGCCGGACAAGAGAAAGGTTGGATGAAATCATAAAAAACAGTCCACTAGTGAATAGTAAACAGTGAATAGTGAATAGAGTTATTAATAAAAAACAATCTTTTTATCCGTTCCTCCTTTTGCGGATAGGTATAGGCGTTTGTTATAGTGTTGCAACTTATTGTTATATAATGTAATAGGACAAAGGAATAGAGGTTATATCTTATGAATAAACGATTGTTGTGTTTTGTGCTGTTGATAATATTGTTTTTCCCTTTTAATCCAGCATTCGCAAAGGGTCTATATGTAAGGGACTGGGTAACCATTACAGTAAGGACATCCCCGAGCCCTGAGGCCAGGATCTTGGCAATGGCAAATACGAATGAGTTTTTAGAGATAATAGAGGAGCAGGGAGAATGGTCAAAGGTAAGGACACCTAAAGGAAAGGTTGGGTGGGTTCTCAATAGATACCTTACATCAAATACTCCAAAGGCACTCATCGTCTCTCAATTGAGTGAAAAGGTGAAATCACAGGCAGATATAATCAGCGAGTTGCGTGAGGATAATAAACGTCTTGGGAAGGAGTCCCAGAAACTCAAGTTTGGAATAAGTGGTCTTAATACAAAGATTGGCAGACTAACCAAAGATTATGAAGACCTGAAGAAGGCATCTACTACATATTTAGAACTAAAGGCAGCGCATGATAAGTTGCTTGAAGAGACAAAGGTCAAAGATATGAAGATGGAAGAGATCTCAAAAGAAAACCAGAGACTTAAGACATCTGAAAGGCTGGCATTTACCTTTATCGGCGGTGGGTTTATTATCTTTGGTCTGTTGATAGGTATCTTTATTCAGTCTTTGAGGTCCAGGCCTAAAAAGTCAGGTTATAAATTTTAGGGGTGGGAATATAATGTTTCGCAAATATGAAGAATTAAGCAAGGAAGTTAATATTAAGGGGGCGATTAAGGCCAGGGGGCCTGTATACCAATATATAGAGAGGACAAATCTGATTTATCATTCTGAGTTGAGTAGACTTATTGAGGCAGAAGTCTATGTCAAGCACGAAAATCACCATCCAACCGGGTCTTTCAAGATCAGAGGTGCCCTGAATTTCTTTGAGCATATCATTCCAGAGGAGGCAGAATCAGGTGTCCTGGTAGCCACCCGGGGGAATCATGGGCTTGCTTTTGCATGGGCCTCCTCCCGGTATAATGTGCCCTGCACAGTGGTTGTGCCTGAAAATAACAATCCCGAGACCAACAGGATTATTGAGAGCTGTGGGGCACAATTGATTGAGCATGGCCACGATTTTTATGAGGCACAATACTACTGTGATGAATTGGTGGATAGTGCCGGGTATTATTATGTTGAACAGGGTAATGAACCAGCAATCCTAAATGGTCTGGCTACTATGGCGCTCGAGATATTTGAGGATCTCTCTGATGCGGATGTTATTGTCTGCCCTATTGGCGGCGGTTCAGGGTGTGCATCCCTTATAAGTGTAGCAAGTGCAATAAATCCGGATGTGGAGATTATTGGTGTAGAGGCAGACAATGCACCTAAGTTTTACGAGTCATGGAAACAGGGCAAGTGGGTTGTCTTGGACAGCGCAGATACCATTGCAGATGGACTGGCTGCAAGGAGTATATTCCAACTGCCCTATGTGATCATGAAGGACCGTGTAAAAGACGTGGTGCTGATCTCAGAGGATGAGATAATAGAAGGGATAAAGATGGCGCTTGCAACAACCCATAACCTTGCAGAAGCTGCTGGTGCTGCATCTATTATCGGTGCATTAAAGATAAAGGAAAGGCTTTATGGTAAAAAGGTCGTGCTTATAATGACAGGTGGAAATATCGATAGAAGTAACCTAAAAAAGGCATTGGCCTAATATTAGGTGAATAGTAAACAGGGGAACTTTAGTTTAATCCCAACTCTTAACTCTCAACTCTCAACTCTTAACTCACGACATTTCTTTTGACTCTCGACTCTTGACTATTATTAGTCTTCTGCCTCAAAATAGGCTTCCCACCTAGCATCTGCTTGTTCTTGAATCTTTTTAATCAACTCATCTGACATTGTCTTAAACCGGGACTGAGCCCTGAAATACTCGCTTGCAGGCTTTAGTTTCCTCTTTTCAATGAGCTTAGCCGATGCCCCGGTAAGCCTGAAATCTCCATATTCTATTTCATAGAGATCAAATATCCCTGTCTCCACTGCCAGTTTGCCGATCTTCACAGTATCCTTGGGATCAAAACCCCAACCCGGGGGGCACGGGATGTGGATATGTATATATCTTGTACCTTGTAGGGCCTTTGCCTTTCTTATCTTGTCATAAAGGTCAAGGGGGTAGGATGAAGAGCAGGTGGCTACATATTGTATGTTGTGGGCTGCCATTATTGCCGGCACATTCTTTTGAGGCTGGGTCTTTCCAAAAATGGGTGTATTGGTGGTAAATGCACCTACAGGTGTGGTGCCAGAACGCTGGACTCCGGTGTTCATATAACCTTCATTATCATAGCAGATATAGATAAAGTTTTCACCCCTCTCTGCTGCACCGGATAATGCCTGCAGGCCTATATCACTTGTCCCGCCATCGCCGGCAAAGCCAACTACTGTGATATCCTTTTTGCCCGAGACATCGAGTGCAGCTAAGATCCCGGATGCCGCAGCAGCAGTAGATGCAAACGTGACATTTATGCAAGCTAGTTTTGTAGATGCAATCGGATAGAGCCCCTGCAGTACTGTAAGACAGCTTGGCGGTACAACCAATATGGTATTTTTTCCCAGTGCCTTCAAAGCGATACGATAGGCTATACCAAGGCCGCACCCGGAGCAGGCCCTGGTGCCAGGATGTACAAATTCTTCTTCCGGAAGGGTTAGTATAGTAGTCTTTGCATTCATAAAATCGCTTCCTATATCTTTAGGCCGATCCACCTTAGTGAATCTGCAGTATCGCTGCCTTCAGGCTTACTACATGAATTACGAATAGCATCAATCAAGTCACCTGTCTTGATAGTCCTTCCTCCAATCCCGAGGATATGGTTATGCACAAATGGGGGTTTTGCATTTTTGTATAAGGCTGAGGTTATATCGGAGCAAAGAGGGCCCATGTACCCGTAACTGATAGCCTTTTCAAAGACTATGATCCCATCTGCCCTAGATAGGGCAAAAGAGATAGCCTCATCAGGAAACGGGCGGTACAGTCTGATCCCAACCACACCCACTTTTATGCCTTCTTTACGGAGTACATCTGCTGCCACCCTTAGCTGGAATGCAAGCGATCCCATGCCTACAGCAATGAATGAGGCATCCTCACACCTGTATTCTTCAAGACAGGCACCTTCTCCCCGATTAAATATCTTTTTATAGTCTTGTTCTATATTTGTTATCACATCTATGGATTTCCTGAGATCCTCCTGGAGCAGGTATCTGAGCTCCATGTAACCATGTGCAAGTTCGCCCCTTATGTTTGTACGTACATCAGGCAAGGTTACTGAGTTGAGATTTGTTGGGGCCTTAGGGTCAAGGCAGTTCTCTGGTTTGTATGGAGGTAAAAATCGATCCACCAGTTTCTGGTCTGGGACGTCAAATGGCATATAGGTATGTGATAGTATATACCCATCATAACAGACCATTACAGGGATATTCACTTCTTCGGCAATCCGAAATGCCTTTATAGTCGTATCTATGATCTCCTGATGATCATTTATATATATCTGTATCCAGCCCGTATCCCTTTGTGAAATGGAATCTTGATGGTCATTCCATACAGTCCACGGTGCCCCGACCCCCCTGTTTACCACGCACATCACAATAGGCATCCTTGCGCCGGCTGCCCAATGGAGCTGCTCATGCATATAAAGGAGGCCATTGGCACTGGTGGCAGTAAAGGCCCTGGCCCCTGCTGTAGATGCAGCAATACATACTGCAAGTGCGCTATGCTCGCTCTCAACAGGGATGTAGGCTGCCTTCATCTCTCCAGATTCAATAAATTCAGAGAGTCTTTCAGTAAGAGGGGTCTGCGGGGTAATTGGATATGCCGCAATCACTTGGGCACGAGCAAGCCTTATGCCTAAGGCCGCAGCTGTATTACCTGACTCGATTGTATACACCTACTTATTCTCCTCTGAGATAAATTTGGATTCTTCTACCATGGTTATGGCCTTTGTTGGACACTCCTCAGCACAGATACCGCAGCCCTTGCAGTACTCATAATCAATGGTAGGCGGTATGGTGCGTGTAATTGTACAATCAGGACAGTACATCCAGCATATAAAGCAGGCAGCTATATTCTTTCTGGCAGGTATGCATATACTTGGATCAATAACAGGACGCAGCACCCTCCATGCCCCTGTCTTACCACCATCACCTGGGCCTGGTTCGCCCGCTGATGTTATCTGGTTACATTCTCTAGTCCCCATAACCTATGATTGTCCTTTCATATGTAACGAGAGCAGCCCTGGCATTTTCTTCTGGTTTTCTGTCCTTGAATTCCTCACGTATGGCATTAGCTAAGACATCTATGTCTATGAGAGAGCTTGCCTTTGCAAATGCCCCTATGATCCCTGAGTTTACCATGCCATAGGCAAGACCAGACTCACCTGCAATTGCCGTGATATCTGCAGTAGCTACCCGTATACCATTGTAGGTATAGCTATCCGGGGGTTTGGGTGTATTTATCACCAGTATCCCTCCTTGCTTCAAACTTTCAACAATATTTATCTCATCAAGTAATAAGTAGTCCAATACCACCGCTATATCAGGGTTCTCAATTGGAGAGAGGTCATATATCTTTTCCTTTGAGATCTTTAGAGATGTCATAACAGGTGCGCCTCTTCTCTCAGTGCCAAATGTGGGGACCATAACAACGCCTGTATATCCTGTCTGGAATGAGGCCATTGCCACTATCTTTGCAGCAGTAATCGCACCCTGGCCGCCGCGGCCATGCCAGGATATATTGATAATATCGTTTTTCATGCGTATTCCTTATTAATGTATAAGTTAGAGCCTATATAGACAGGGCTTAAATATAGGTCAAGTAAAATCTAGTCCGGTACAGTTCAAGGTTGATGATTTCGCAAAAAGTCACTTACCATGTCATTGCGAGGAGTCCGCCTATATCTGTGGCGGACGACGAAGCAATCTCATCATACATCATAAGTAATTGTATTTATTAGATTGCTTCGGGCTGATGCCCTCGCAATGACCCCAAGACATGACTTTTTGCGAGTTCATTAATGTTGACAGATTCACAAAGGTCCAGAAAACGCTGAGTCTTTAACCTTGAACTTAGAACATAGAACCCAGAACATATTAATCAAGGCACATAGTTTGCATAAGGCAGGGTTGATGCTAGATATCAGCAAAGGAGAACATGTATGGTTTTAAAAGAGGTGAGTGTAGATAATCTTCAAAGGCCCTTTTTTACAGAAGATTATTCTAAGAGCAAACCTTTGGCCCTCTTCACGGAGAGCGTTGTTGCCCTTCTTTCAAGGCCTACTGCCCACAGCGCCTTTGTGGATCTGCTTTCCCTTATGGGGCAAACATTTCCTATAAGCGCACCAGCTCTTTATGTAAGAGTTCCAGGGGACGGGGCACGTGTGTATTCTGTGCTGGATCTGGAAAAAGGCGGGCATAAAGATGCCAGTCAAGTATTACGCAAGGGTGGTAGAACAGGCGATTTTTCATATTTTAAGATCATAATAGGTGGACATCCGCCAGTAATTCAGCAACGTAAGTATATGACTATTATTAATAATGCTAAGGCATCTGTTACCCTATCCATAAATAAATGTATTCATGATGGTATATTTAAAGAATGGGTCAAAATATTGGCACCCGCTGTAGATAAACTCATAGATAATGAACAACTCAAGGATATGGCATACAGAGACAAGCTTACAGGGCTCTTGAATTACAGGGCATTCGAACAGATGCTAGACATGGAATGTGAAAGGGCATCTCGTTATGAGGCGATCTTTTCTATTATCATGATAGATATTGACAGGTTTAAGGAGGTCAACGATAACTTTGGTCATCAGGTGGGAGATCTGGCGCTAAAGAGGATGACTGAGAAGATTTTAGGCTGTGTGAGAAAGAGTGATATGTGTTTTCGCTATGGTGGTGAAGAGTTTGTAATAATCATGCCGCATACAGATATAGGAAGGGCCAAGAAACTTGCTATCAGGATGAAAGATAAGATAGCATGTATGAATTTGATCGCTGGTAAGAATATCACTGTAAGTATGGGTATTAGCCAATATATGGATGGACTTTCTTCTCATGATCTTGTAAAAAGAGCAGACATGGGACTCTATGACGCAAAGAATGGTGGCAGAAACAGAATAGAAATATTCAAGGATAGTAAATGAATATAAATATGCTTTTGGATATAAGCTCTGACCTATTTCTTTACACACCAGATGAGGTTAAGACAAAGGGGATGGTAACAGATATAAGTGGTGATGAGTTCTTTATATTTAAGCCGGAAGGGGATACTCGCCTTTCGGCTGGCAGCTTGGTAAAGATATCTGATGGTAATGATTCGTGCCTGGTCAGGGTTTTAGAAGATACGGGTCAGGGCCTTAAGATGGAGCTTGATTCCTATGTGTCACCTGACAAGGAACGCAGGCGATATATGCGTGTGTATGATAAGATATACTATAAGGTAAGATTCCTTGCTCATGCATCAGATAAGGATAATGTAACAGGTGATGTGCTCGCCAGAATAAAGGGGAACAGGCTTATTGCAGAGTCTTTTCTTAAAGGCAAGTATGGCTATCCTGGTCTTGATGCAACCCCGTATACCAACGAGACACCTTTTAATCAAGCACTATGGGAAGTAAACAGGAAACTGGATTTGTTGATTCACATGTTTCTTACCGCTGATTTCTCAGAGTTGATGAAGAGCGCACCAAAGGATGTCAATATCAGTGCCTCTGGTATAAGATTTATATCCGAGACCCCGTTTGAAATAGGGGATCTATTAGAGGTGGATATGATATTACCCATGACACCTCTTTTATTTATGAAATTTGTGGCAGAGGTCATCAGGGTAAAAGAAGTCACCAAGGGTGTTACAAAGCATCATGCAGTAAGTGCCCAATTTATACTGATGGAACCCCAAGATAAGGATGAGATAATCCGTTATATCTTCAAGAGGCAAAGAGAAATATTAAGGGGTCGACAGTATTAGGTTAAGATTTTTAGGCCATGCATCTGTCCTTATAGAGACATGTGGTATTTCTATCTTAATAGACCCGATGTTAAGTATGCACGCATTCGGTGTGCAAAGGCTCTCCCCCCCGCCTGTTAATATAGCTGATATTGCCCATTCAGATGTTGTACTGTATACACATGCTCACTATGATCACTTTGATATTCCGACATTAAAAGGATTAAGGGATGATATAAAGGTTATCCTTCCCTGCAATACAAAGGATCTGGCGGCAAAGGCAGGTAAATACAGGGTTTTAGAGTTGCGTCCCTGGGAGCATATAAAGATGGATGCCCTTTCAATCACAGCTACCCCGGGCAGGCACTGGGGTGCCAGGAACATCTATGATATATGGAGGGGTTATCTGGGTTATGTAATAGTGGGTGATGAGGCAAGCGTGTATATTGCTGGTGATACAGGTTATGGCAGGCATTTTAAAGAGATAGCCTCATGTTTTAAAATAGATGTGGCAGTGCTACCTATAGGGGCTTATAAGCCATTCTGGTTCAGGTTGAATCACCTGTCGCCAAAAGATGCCATAAAGGCCTTCCATACACTCAATGCCCGTATCATGATTCCTGTCCACTGGGGCTCATTCCGCTTGAGCTTCGAGCCCCTATAAGGGATCTTTTATCAGTTATGGATAACCTGCCTGTAAAGGTATTGCAGCCAGGAGAGGCGATCGAATATAATAAAGGTAAAATACAGGGCTGAGGCAAAAGATTAAAGGTGGAGGATAATACCTATAAGATGGAAGATCTAGACAAAGAAAGGCTTATAGAGTGGGTTATTGATGGATTTCGCAGGATATTTGTCCATTATGGGATATGGTTTAACGAGGCAGTGCACCAGTTAGGTCTGCATAAGGCCCTTGAGATGGAAGATACAGTTGGCAGAAAATGTCTTGCTATTGATATGAAGAGGCTTGGTGAGATCTTAGGCTTTGATGTAGATGATGCAGGGATTCCTGCCCTATTAAAGAGATTATCAAGACAAGAACTTTTAGAGCTGTTAAGGGCATTAGGTGTCAACTGGCTCGCAAATGACGGCATATGGTTTCAAGAGATCGAGCAGGCAGAAGAATTGTTTACTGCAAAGAGGTGTAATGATACATGCTGGACACGATTTTCCCCGTATGAGGCATACAGGATAAAAAGGTTGTGCCATCTACCTGAAGATGGAGGGCTGCCTGCATTGAAGCAGGCGCTATCTTACAGGATGTACTCAAGGATAAATGAACAATCAGTGGAAGAAGTAGGTGATCATACCTTAATCTTCAAGATGCTGGATTGCAGGGTACAGTCAGCCAGGAAGAGGGGGGGGCTTGCAGATTATCCATGTAAGTCTGCAGGGGTCGTTGAATACACTACCTTTGCAAAAACTATTGACAAAAGGATCATAACAGAGTGCATAGCCTGCCCACCTGATGAACACCCGGATGAGTGGTTCTGCGCATGGGAGTTTACTATCCATGAGTAGCATGCTCTCAGGGTTGTAACCGTAACATCTGATTATGCAGATTTTGTATGAAACAGTGAATAGTGTTATTCATCTCCGCCCAGAAGGCCTGCCCTTAATAAAAAGTATAATAGCTGAAGCACAGCAGCAGCTGCAGCAGCCACATAGGTCATCGCGGCTGCTGAGAGGATATGTCTTACCCCAGTAGTCTCTTGTACTGAGAGTATGCCTGTAGCAGGCAAAGCCCTCAGTGCCCTAGATGAAGCATTAAACTCTACCGGCAGAGTTACGATCTGAAAAAGTACAGCAAGGCTAAAGAACAGGATCCCTGCAGTAATGAGTGTCTTCGACATAAAGATAAATCCTATAATGAGAAGGGGCCACGCAAGGTTTGAGCCCAGCATGGATACAGGTACCAGGGCGCTGCGTGCCCTCAAAGGCATATAACCCCTTGCATGCTGTATGGCATGACCCACCTCGTGGGCAGCAATGCCCACTGATGCTAAAGACCTGTCCCTATATACCCTTTCAGACAACCTGAGCACCTTTACCCTTGGGTCATAGTGGTCAGTTAGAAAACCTCTGCTCACCTCGATGTCCACATCTGTTATCCCTTCAGCATCAAGTATCATACGGGCTGCGTGAGCCCCTGATATGCCCGTTGAGGTCGGGATTTTGGAATATCTAGAGTATGATGATTTCACCTTTATTTGGGCATAGATACTCAGCAAAAGTGCAGGTACTATCATTATTATATATAATGGATCTATGAACATTAAACCAACCTATCCATTGATTTTGTTGTCACATAAATACATAGTATCTAACATGGCCCAAGTCAAGATTCTTTCTGATTGGACTTTCCCCATTTTTTTCAGAGCAGGAAAGGCAGAAGGGTTTGGGGGTGTGGTTTAATGATTTTTTGGTTTATGCCTTTTCCTGAGCGGTTCAGGATGTGCTTGATTCCGTTGGCAAGGGCGCAGTAGCGGAAATTGGGGATACCGAATATACGCTTTGCTGCCCGAAGCGCATGCCCTGCTAAGATCTCCAGCTTGGAGCGTAGCCCCAGATGCACAGCAGTGAAATAGGCGGCTGCAAGCACCAGGGCTGCCATATTCTTAAGCCTCTCATATGTCATTACACGAATATCCTCAAGATTATAACACTGCTTGATATAACGTATAGTTTCCTCTACCCTCCACCGAGTAAGGTAGGCATCTAGTGCCCAACTCAAAACAGCACGCTTCTTCTCCATCCTTACATTCGTCAAAAGCATCAAGGAGTCCTGACCAAATCCCTTGATCACCACCAGATAGAGCTGCTCAGGCCGAGAAGGCAAACACACCTTTAAGAAACCAAACTCGATAGAGTAACTCCTCTCCTTGCCCTTATCCTCCTTAACTACCCTCTCAGTATAGAAAAGAGGACATCTATCCGCCAAATATCCTGGTCGCTATCCCATAAATCGCCTCCGCCATAAACCTCCTCATCACCTTGGGCAACTCTACAGAAAGTTTCCCCGAAAACTGGATAATCTGCCCGCTTGCATCTCCATACCGTAGTGTGCTCTGGATACCGAATTTGTTTCACAGCCAAAGGCAATAGCTAGACCGTCAGCATGGGCAGGAGTTCGTAATTTCCCCGCAATCTGTGGTATATTCATAACCGCCTCCTGGCTTAATGGTGTGTTTTTATGGCACATCTATCACCACAACACCATACCACCAGGAGGCATCCTATTTAAGAAAAAAGTTCCCCCATTTTCTACCAAAAACACAGTTTTTACTTATACTTCAACTCAACATACCAATATCATTGAATTATCTTGATTCTATGAAAAATTTTTTGGGGAAGTCCCAAGGGAATTTTTTCTTGACAAGAGCCTAGGAGCATTAGTATTTGATTGACACGTCAATTAATGGAGGTTAATATTCATGGATTCAATTGGATCATCAAGGCCAATGCAATTAGATATTGAGACCAAGAGAAATCTCATGCCTGCTGCTGTAATAAAAAAAGGATTTGGAGTTATATCTATTCCAAGGAATACCATAACACGATTGAAAGTGGCATGTAAGGATGCGCGATTTGGAATAAAATTCAGAGGACTTATTGCGTAAATTTATTTGAAACACTTAATCATTGATAATTAGGGGGTAAAGATGGATTTTACATTTAGTGAAGAACAAAGGATGTTTCGTGATACCGTATACCGGTATGCAAAAGAAGAAATCACACCACTTTGCGAAGATGCTGATCTCAAAGGAGAGTTCAGCTTCGAGGTGTGGAATAAGATAGTTGCGATGGGCCTTACGGGCCTGCCGTTCGCGGAAGAACTGGGAGGAGCTGGGGCTGATTTTGTCACCTGTTCTCTGGCAAGTGAGGCCATGGCGCATGCCGGGGTCGATGGTGGACACATGCTAGCTTTAGGAGCCCATACCTATCTCTGCGGAGCTACCATCAACGACTGGGGCACACAGGAACAGAAGAAGAAGTATATCCCCAAGATCGCAAGTGGTGAATGGATTGGATGTATGGGATTAACTGAACCAGGGGCTGGTTCTGATGCGGCATCACTACGGACCACTGCGGTGAAAAGGGGTGATAAGTACATCCTCAATGGCTCCAAGACATTTATTACCAATGCACCATTAGCGCAGGTAATGGTAGTCTATGCAACACTGGATAGATCGTTAAAACATAAAGGAATTACTGCCTTTATTTTAGAGAGGGATTTTCCGGGTTTTTCAACAGGTCAACCCTTCCACAAAATGGGATGCAGGGCATCTGCTACTTCCGAGGTGTTTTTTGAGGATTGCGAAGTCCCGGTGGAGAACTGTCTCGGTGGAGAATACAAGGGCTGGAATATGGCCTTGGGTACGGTGGAATGGGATAGATCTGTGCTTCTAGCACCTGGTGTTGGAGGAGCGATGTTTACACTTGAACAGTGCATTCGCTATGCAAATGAACGACATCAATTTGGCAGACCGATCAGGGATTTTCAGGCCATTCAGCATAGGATAGCGAATATAAAAATATTTTTAGAAGCTATCAGACTTGCTGTATACCGGGTTGCATCCTCTAAGGATAATGGACAGATGATAAACCCCCTAATCGCAGCTGTAAATAAACTATACATGGGAGACGAAGGGTGCAATATGGCAGCAGATGCGATCATGATACATGGCGGATATGGTTTGATGCATGAGTACCCGGTAGAGTGGGGTTATAGAGATGCCCCTTTAGGAGCTATCGGAGGGGGGACTTCCGATATAATGCGATTGGTAATTTCCCGTCTAATGCTAGGTTAGTCTTTGTAAAAGGAGATTTTTAAATGATTGATTACGAACTGACTGATAAAGAAAAGAGATTGCAAAATGTTATGGCTGAGTTTTGTAGCAGAGAAATCGCTCCAAGGGCTGAAATACTTGATGAGTGCCCAAAAGAGGAAGTGGCTAAACTTGCCAAAGAGAATTTGCAAAAGCTTGCTGATGCGAATTTGCTCAGTTTAGGGATGAGTGAAGAAAATATTGATATGGTATGCCATTATGTAGCTGGAGAAGAGCTTGCCAAGGCATGTGCTTCAACATTTTTATGTGCTAGGGCTAGCACGTTTTTATGCGCTGGAATTTTAAAACTTCTTGGGACCCCTGAACAAAAGCAGAGGCTCATCCCCGATTTATTAAAGGGGAATCTTATAGGTGCTTTGGCATACTCTGAGGCTGAAGCGGGAAGTGATATTGCCGAGATAGGAACAGAAGCAGTTAAAGAAGGTGATTCATGGGTAATCAATGGTGTTAAGAATATTGTTGTAAATGCACCTATCGCTGATTTCTTTGTTGTGCTTGCTTACACAAATAAAAAGGCTGGGCCGTATGCAGGCATGAGTCTTTTTTTGATTGATAAAGTTAATCATGGTCTCAGTATCGGTGAACCAATTGAGACCATGGGTTTAAGAGGTGCGCCAAAAGCAGCCTTGTATTTAAATGATTGTAAGGTAAAGGAAATTGTTGGTGACATTCCGGAAAATGGTTATGCTCAATTAAAGCGAATACTTGAAATGGGCACAATTGGAGTTGCATCTATGTGTATTGGAGTAGGTACTGCATGCATGGAGAAGGCAATTCAGTATGCCAAGAAGAGAAAAACATTTGGTCTACCAATTGGTGTCCATCAGGAGATTGGCTTTAAGCTGGCAGATATATTTTGGAATAATGATATAGGGCGTATGTTATCTTTAAGAGCCGCTTGGGCTTTTAATTCTGGAGAACATGAGTCTGAGGTTCTAGGGTCATGTGCCAGGCTCTTTGCTGGAGAGGGTGTAACTAAAATTGCCAACTGGTCCATGCAGATATTTGCTGGGAGTGGGTATTTTAAGGGTTCAGGCATAGAGAGACTCTATAGGGATGCTAGATTTGGTGAAATCTGTGAGGGTACAACGGAAATTCATCGGCTATTGATTGCAAAGTGCGAATTAGATAGTTGACTTTGCTGCAATATTATTGGGGAACCCTGTCGTTGCAAATGCAATATGTCCCCTTAAGTGCAGAGCAAAAATGTCCCCCTTTTATGGTAATAAGGTTGTGATGCCATATAGACCCATGAGTATGATTGATCTCCTTCTGTGTGGGTTCTTTTGCGTTTGAGTGCTCTAATGGTCTCGTTGAGGGTGGTGGATGGGTGTAGATATACTTAGCAATTGAGAGGGTAGGTGCCTCCAGCCAAAGAACCTCTGCAATTTTAATAGCACAATAAAACCAAGTCACACTGACAGCTTTATTGAATTTCACTATTTGAAAAATCTTTATGTTGGATGTTGACTGACTAGTCAATACATCTATGTAAATATGTGAGAGCAAAATAACAGTGCCCCTTTATATGCAAGATTGAGATGTCCCCATTAAGGTG
>CAZVAH010000016.1:0-11097 GCA_964625035.1 uncultured Bacteriovoracaceae bacterium
TTGGTTTTAGCATCCATAAACCATGAGAAAGCATTCAGCTTATCAGCTAACAGACTGCAGGCAAATAATTTACTTGTCCCCAAAAGGTTATGCCTTAGAGGGTTTCTACTGAAAGCTGAGGCGGAATAGGTGATAGGCTTATTCTTGAGTTCTTGACACACATAATCAAATATTGCTAAGGCAAGGATTACACATGAGGAGGTTACATGAAAGAAGAGCTCGACTTTGATAAACAAGGAGGATTGATACCTGCTGTTGTTCAGGATTATAAGACAGGGGAGGTATTAATGCTTGCCTATATGAACAGGCAGGCATTTGAAGAGACCGTCCATACAAGAAGGGCATGTTATTATAGTAGATCCAGAAAGAAACTATGGAGAAAAGGTGAAGTCTCAGGTAATATTCAAAACGTAAAAGAAATTCGAATAGACTGCGACGGGGACACTGTCCTACTAAAGGTAGAGCAAGTAGGTGGTGCAGCCTGTCATTTAGGATACAGGTCATGCTTTTATCGAAAGGTTGCAGACGAAGCCCTGATAGAAGATGGGGTGAAGATTTTTGATCCTAAAGAGGTATATAAGTCATGAGCATTATAAGATTAGCTCTCCCTAAGGGTAGCCTTCAGGCCTCAACAATTGAATTGTTTAAGAATGCAGGCTGGAGAATAGCGACATCCACGCGAAGTTATTTTCCTTCCATAGATGATAAGGATATTGAATGCACCTTGGTTCGAGCACAAGAGATATCAAGATATGTGGAATCAGGGATATTTGATCTCGGTCTTACAGGTAAAGATTGGATACTGGAGAATAACTCTGATGTGAAAGAGGTTGCAGACCTCATCTATTCAAAGGCCACATCAAAGTCTGCCAGATGGGTCTTAGCTGTTGCCCAGGATTCTGACATAAATAGGATAGAAGACCTTGAAGGCAAAAGTGTTGCCACTGAGCTTGTAAATTTTACAAAAAGGTATTTTAGTAAGTTGGGCATCGATGTAGATGTGGAATTTTCCTGGGGCGCTACAGAAGTCAAGGTGGCGGATGGACTTGTTGATGCCATAGTCGAGGTAACTGAGACGGGCTCAACCATTAAAGCACACAACTTGAAGATAATCCATGATCTGCTTGTAACCAATACCAAGCTTATTGCAAATAAGGAATCATGGAAGAATAAAAGAAAGCGTGCAAAAATCGAACAGATAGCCCTGATGCTTAAATCTGCACTTCAAGCAGAAGCAATGACAGGGCTTAAGATGAATGTACCAAAAGATAGGCTGGATGACATAATTAAGATATTGCCTGCCATGACATCCCCTACTGTGGCTCCGCTGCATAATCTTAAGTGGTATTCTGTTGAGACCATAATAAAAGAGGCCCAATCCAGAGACCTCATACCGAAACTCCTGAAGATAGGGGCAAGAGGTATTATAGAATATCCACTTAAAAAGGCCTTATAGCTGTGATCATTATAAAGACTAAAGATGAAATTGAAAGGATGCGTCAGGCCAACCAGATTATAGCAAGATTGTTTGAACATATAGAAGATTTCATAAAACCAGGAATTACCACGGCAGAGCTTGCTCAGGAGGCAGAACTTTTTATAAGGGCTCACAATGCAATCCCCACATTTAAAGGCTACAATGGATTTCCTGCTGCCATCTGTACATCTATTAATGATGAGGTTGTTCATGGCATCCCGGGGCAGAGGAGATTAAAAGAAGGTGATATCATAGGCATAGATGTAGGGACCATAAGGGATGGTTTTCATGGCGATGCCGCAAGGACCTATACGGTAGGGAGTATAACAAAAGAAGCCAGGCGTCTTATTGAGGCAACAAAGAATGCACTTGCTGCTGGAATTGAGCAGGCCAGGCCAGGAAATCATCTTTATGACATATCAGCAGCTGTACAGGGTGTTGTAGAATCTGCTGGTTTTAGTGTGGTGAGAGATTTTGTAGGCCATGGAATAGGAAGCAACCTCCATGAAGAGCCTCAAATTCCCAATTTTGGCAAAAAAGGAACAGGTCCTGTCTTAAAGGAAGGAATGACATTTGCTATAGAACCCATGGTAAATGCAGGCTCATGGAGGGTAAAGGTCCTGGGGGATGGCTGGACTGCTGTAACAGGAGATGGCAGCCTGTCAGCACATTTTGAGCACTCTATAGCCATTACCAGTGATGGACCAGACATACTTAGCGCTATATAAGATTTATCCGTCTTTGGAGGGAACCCTTCAACTGACATTCAATCCGTCTTCGCGTCCGCTTCGGCGGATAAGAGTTCAGAGCTTGCTTTGAGGTTCATACCATTGATTTCTCATATGGATGGTACAACTTTTCCTATCTCTTTTTTTGAGCAAACTTGCATTGACACCAATTTGATGAGTGCTTATAGTTTTTAGGGAAATATATGAAACACAAAAAGCTCTCAAGAAAAAAGTTGTTTGTGTGGATATCTTTTATACTGCTTTTCCTATTGATAGTTGTAAGCCTGGATGCCTTTTGGGAGATAAGAAAGATAAGCACAGGCCTTCTCTGGCATATACCATCTAAGATATATAGTGATGTAACATGGATAAGGCAAGGTGTTGACACTAAGCGTATAGGCTTGGAGCAGCGGCTAAGACGGCTGAGATATAGATTAGTAGAAGATGTGAAATTTCCCGGTGAATACAGCAAATCAAACAATGAGATGACTATATACCTTCACCCATTTGACTACCCTGATGGCAAATTTGATGGATTGATGATCAAAGTAAAGTTAAAGAATACAACAGTAAGAGACATCATAAGAGCAGATACTGCCCAGAGAATAAAGGAGATAATGCTTGAGCCTGAAGTTATAGCACAGATATTTGGCGAGGGTTATGAAGACCGTTTAATGATAGGCCTCGATGAGTGTCCTCAGAATTTGATAGATGCTGTTATCTGTACAGAGGATAAGAGATTTTTTCACCATTTTGGTATAGATATTCCCTCAATTATAAGGGCTATCTTTGTAAATATAGAACACAGAAAGATTGTAGAAGGCGGATCTACTATCACCCAGCAACTCATAAAAAATATGTTCTTGACAACAAAACGCTCTATCTTCCGAAAGATGAAAGAGGCATGGATGGCCTTTATCATGGAGATGATCTATACAAAAGAAGATATTCTTCAGATGTATATAAATGAGATATACATGGGTCAAAGCGGGCATGTCAGTATCCATGGCATGGCCAGGGCTGCAAGGTTATATTTTGATAAGGATATCTCAAAGATCACCCTTGATGAGGCAGCTACCCTTGCAGGGATTATAAGGGCACCAAACTCATATTCTCCATATACCCATCCCAATAGGGCCATTGCCAGACGGGATACTGTGCTTGAACTTATGTGGCGAGAAGACAAAATTACGAAAGAGGTATATGAAGAGGCAATAAAAGAACCCTTAGATGTAGTTCCCATAAATACCCGGAAAAGGCAGGCCCCATATTTTGTAGATTACCTTTTAGCATGTATAGAAGACCAATATTCTAGGCAGTGCCTTACAAGAGGCGGGTATCACATATTTACTACCATAGACATGCATATGCAGTTCATGGCAGGGACAATGCTTTCCCATAGCATGGAAAGCATTGTAAGGAGGAAAGGTCTTGATATAGAAGGTGCCACAGTTATATGTGATCCTAAAACAGGTGAAATAAAGGCTATGGTTGGGGGTGGCAATTATGCAAAGACTCAGTTCAATAGGGCCACCCAAATGAGCAGGCAGATAGGGTCTTTAATAAAACCTATAATATATTATACAGCACTGCGCAGGGGTTATACGCTGGCCACCTTTATTCAGGATACCCCGGTTACAGTGACCCTTGAGGATGGAGATACATGGACGCCTGCAAACTTTGATGGCCTTTCCCATGGCTCTATTATGTTAATAGATGCCCTCGCCCATTCATACAATATGGCAACCGTCAGGGTGGGTATGAAGATAGGTATAGATAATATCCGTGCTGAAATCGAAAAAGTCTTACCTGCCTGTAAGATTAACAAAAACCCTTCAATCCTGCTTGGGGCAATCGAATTATCACCTCTGGATGTGGCTATGTTTTATTCTGCATTTGCAAATATGGGTTTTGCTCTTAAGCCCTCTGCAATAAAGGCAATTACGACAGAAGATGAGATAATAATACACAAAGAAGATCATAAACAAGGTCAGGAGATATTGGATTCAGATGTTGTATTCCTGGTAAATACGGCACTAAACAGGGTAGTGACATCTGGTACGGCAAAAAGGTCTGATATGTATGATATGCCCAGTGGTGTATGCGGCAAGACAGGCACCACAGATGGGTTAAGGGATTCATGGTTTGTAGGATTTACACCAGATATAGTGGTGGTAGTATGGCTAGGGAATGATGGGTTTAAACCTATAGGTTTAACCGGCGCTACAGGTGCAATGCCTGTAGCTGCTATGATACTTGGTGCAATAGAGAGCCCTGAAGAATGGGCCAGGCCCGCAGATATTGTATTGTGTAGAATAGACCCTTCAAATGGCAAACTTGCTTCGCGCCTGAGCCGCAATGCAGAGATTTTACCCTATATAGGAGGCACTCAACCTACTGAGGTGTCTACAGAAAATCTTCCTGGAATATTTAAATTCTTCAAGTCTTTGTTTGATTAAAGGCCAAAGGTAAATAGTTTTCAGGGATCAGGGATCAGATTGTCAAAATCAGAAAACCAGCAAGGCCTTATACCAGGTTGCGATCAATGTCATTGCGAGGAGCTTTAGCGACGTGGCAATCTTAACCTTAGATTGCTTCTCTGCGCTCACAATGACAATTTTGTAAAGTAACTGATTGAATGAAACTTGGCCTTAGATATTTTAGAAAATCCCTGTCACCTGACCATGATTTGATACTTTCGTAAAAAGCTCCGCTATGCCGACGCGCCGACGCGGGATGGGGTCGGACCAAGATAACCATTTGTAATCCTTAAAATTGTCCCTGGAAACAGGTCCAAAATTACCCTTAGATGCCCCATTTCAGCATCGAAAAGGGTATTCTAAGAAATTCTCTGCGAAGAAAAAGATCGCGCCTGAAAGGCGCTACTACGCCTTAAACCTTATACCTCATACCTGTTTTTTTACAGTGCCCAGTGCCTATCGTTGTTGATCATATAAACTGCGGATAACATAAAACGTTAATTTGAACCCGTCCCCGATTTCCCCGATTTCACTGAAATGATTGAACATGGAGGTGGGGTATGGTATTTAAAATATTATTGATTACTGTTCATAAGGGGTAATTTGGTATTTGTCCGGTCAGAATAGCTCTGAGGAGAACGAAGCAATTTATGCCGATGAGAGAGAAACGCAAGAGCAGTTCTTTGAGTAAAGAACGGTGCCTTTTTGCCGGCCGCCTTGATTTTTCGCAGCATCTCCTGAAATATGCAACCCATGACAGGCCGAGGATCGACTTTTTATCCGATGCGATGAAGCTTGTACTGGAACATTCGGGCTGCGATGCAGTTGAACTATGGCTGAAGGAGGCCGAAGATGTTCTTCGTTGCGAAGCAATCAGACAGCGGGGAAATGTACGCGATTTTCGAGTAATCCCTGACGCAGGTAATGGCGATAGTGCGGATACACCTGCTTCCCAACCTGATTCGGATCTTGATAAAATCTGCAGATCAGTACTGTATGCGGATGTGAATCCTGTGCCGTCCTCGTGCACGAAGTACGGGAGTTTCTGGAACGGGGATACCCACCAGAGCCTGGCATGGAATTCGGGAAGTTCCGCTCAGGAAGCTCGTGATCCTATGTGTATCGGCGGCATATACCGGTCCTTGGCGCTGGTTCCTCTTCGTTTTGACCAGGCACAGATAGGGATTCTCCAGTTCAAGAATAAACGTAAGAATCTGTATGATCTTGAAAGAGTAGAGTACTTTGAAACGCTTGCCGCGAAATTCGAGCTGGCTCTTCTCCACCAGCATTCACAGGCAAAACTGCATGAACGGGTGAAGGAGCTGTCCTGCCTGTATGGGATTGCACGCATCGCATCGGAACCGGATATGCTCTTTGAACATAAGCTCATGAATATTGTCACGCTCCTCCCTCCTGCCTGGCAGTATCCTGCACGTGCCTGTGCGCGGATCATCATCGATGGGCAGACATTTCAGACCCCTTATTTTCAGGAGGCAACGCATAAACAGAGTGCCCGGATATGCGTCAGAGACAAAGAACGTGGAATGGTTGAGGTTCACTATGCAGATGCCCGGCCATTTCTGCAGGGGGATCCGTTTCTTGGAGAGGAACAGAGCCTGATCAACAATATTGCCGGGCAGATAGCGCTGATGATTGAATACAAAGAGACCCAGGCGATTAAATCCGAGCTTCAGAATCAGCTGATTCGGGGTGATCGTCTTGCCGCGATCGGTCAGCTTGCCGCAGGGGTTGCACACGAACTCAATGAGCCGTTGAATACGATCCTCGGATTTGCCCAGCTTGTTCAAAAGGCGCAAGGCATGCCGGGGGCGGCACTGGACGATATGGAAAAGATCACCGAAGCATCGCTCCACGCGCGCAAGATTATACGGGAACTCTTGATATTTGCCCGTCAGACTGCTCCCAGCAGAACTCCGGTGGATCTGAATCGAATCATAGCAGACGAACTGAACCTGTTCGAGTCGCTGTGCAGTAAGTCCGGTGTAGAACTGCTCCGCGTACTTGAGCCGGAACTGCCGGAAATTATTGCTGATAAGTCCCAGATACTTCAGGTCCTTTCCAACCTGGTGGTCAATGCCCTGCAGGCTATGCCCGACGGTGGAGTGCTCACTATTCAGACATCATCTGACCCCTTGATTGTCTCGTTAATCGTAGAGGATACGGGTATCGGTATACATGAGGATGTAAAAGATAGTATATTTGTACCGTTTTTCACCACCAAGGATGTTGACCAGGGGACTGGCCTGGGTCTTGCGGTGGTGCATGGCATTGTAACTTCTCACGGGGGGGAGATACGCGTTGAAAGTACGGTGGGTCAGGGTACCCGCTTCCTGATAACGCTGCCTCGCAAGCAGGATACAAATCTGGAGGAAAACTGAGACAATGGCTGCCCGCGATAAACGCATACTCGTAGTAGATGATGCACCTACAGCACTCGAGGTGCTTGAACGAAACCTTCTTACCAAACGTTATCGGGTCGTTACCGCACCAAGTGTGGTTGATGCCATTAAGATTCTCGAAAACTCTCCCATAGATCTCGTCATTACCGACTATAAGATGCCGAAAATAAGCGGTCTTGATCTGATACGACACATCAGGGAAAACTACCATAATACCGAGGTGATCATGATCACCGGTTATGCCTCGGTAAAAGGCGCTGTCGAGGCGGTAAAAATGGGAGCAGAGGAATATCTTCCCAAACCGTTTACCGATGAAGAGCTCTTTGCCGCTGTGGAGAGGGCGCTGAATAAACAGGAATTGCGAAAGACCGTGCTTGGCACAAAACCTCATGTGGGTCCGAATTCCTTTGGCATTCTCGGCCGGTCAAATGCGATCCGCAAGGTCCTTGGCGAGATAGAAAAGGCAGCGGCATCTATCGCTACGGTGCTCGTTTTAGGCGAGAGCGGCACCGGCAAGGAACTGGTGGCACGGGCCGTTCACTACAGCAGCAGCCGTGCTTCGGCCCCGTTTGTTCCGGTCAACTGCGGTGCTATCCCCGAGAAATTGCTCGAAAGCGAGCTTTTCGGATATGTAAAAGGGGCCTTTACCGGTGCAAATGAGTCACGTGCCGGATTTTTCCAGACAGCTGACGGTGGCACAATCTTCTTAGACGAGGTTAATGAGATGAGTCCTGCCATGCAGGTAAAGCTCCTTAGGGTGCTCCAGGACAAGCAGGTATGTATGGTCGGAGCCAGGAGAACTCAGAAGATCAACGTGCGCATCGTTGCCTCGAGCAACAAGGATCTGCGCGGCATGGTGTGGAAGGGTGCATTTCGCGAAGACCTGTTCTTTCGGCTGAATGTCGTCTCGATCAAGGTTCCGCCGCTGCGCGAACGGCCCGAGGACATTGCCCTTTTGATATCTCATTTTGCAGCCAAATTTGCCGACGAACTGGGAAAACCCACCCCTGAGTTTTCCGATGAGACGCTGCAGGTGCTCATGAATTATGCCTGGCCCGGGAATATCAGGGAGCTGGAGAACCTCATTCAGCGGCTTGTGATTATGACAGACACCAAGACCATCAAGGTTCCTGACCTGCCATCGATTATGCGATTTTCCGCCATGTCCGTCTCCGTTCCATTCATGTCTCTAGCTGAAGAGGAAGCCTCCTACGTTCGCATGGTTCTGGCAAGTGTGGGGGGCAACAAATCCCGTGCCGCAGAGATACTCCGCATTGACCGCAAGACTCTTCGAGACAAGCTCAAACCAACAAACAATTCTTCGAACTAACGCGCTGATAAAACCCGGGGAGATATTCACCAACTGGTGAGAATCTCCCCACTATGTTACCTGATGAGCATTGCTTTTGATACATGATTATGATTATTCTGTGCCGTAAGATGACATAGTATCTGATAATAAGATCAATATAGTTAGATCGTTAGCCGATAATATACATATTCCTCACAATGCGTTGCCCTGAGGAATTTCTTCCAGATGCCCTGGCATATCTCTTGCCTATAGAAGATAGCACGTGAAAAACACGGGGAGATGATATGCCGGAATATATACATTATAAAGGACTCTGTTCGACCTGTAAATTTTCATCAAGCTGTATGTTCAGGAAAGACCATTTAGATAGTGTTCATTTTTGTGAAGAATATGAACAAGCAGATCCTTCACAAAAGTACGAGGCAGCCGGATTTATTCCCGCGAATCCCACTGCAAACAGTTTTACAAATCAATCCCCGCGGCAGATCATGGGGCTGTGCAGCAATTGTAAAAACCGCAGCAACTGCAGTTTCCCCAAACCGGAATCAGGTGTGTGGCACTGCGAAGAATACATGTGAACAAAGCGCGTTTAAAAAAATAACACAATAAGATGACATGTTACGAAAGGAATCATATGAATCAGAAAAATATTGAAAAGATCATTAAAAATCATCAGGGGGAACTGGGGTCTCTCATTTCTATCCTGGAAGATATTCAGGATACCTGCCACTATCTCCCCGAGGATTCATTGAGGATAGTTGCCAAGGGGACGGGTAGAAGCCTTGTTGATATTTACGGGGTAGCAACCTTTTATAAGGCGTTCAGCCTCAAACCACGGGGCAAACATCTTATATCCGTCTGCATGGGGACAGCGTGTCACGTGCGTTCCGCTCCGGGTATCGCGGATGAGTTCACGCATCAATTGGGCCTCAGGCCCGGTGAAACCACCGAGGATAGAGAGTTTACCTTAGAGACTGTAAACTGCCTGGGGACATGTGCTCTCGGTCCGATCGTGGTTGTGGATGGTCGCTACTTCACCAATGTGAAGAGGGCGGATGTGAAAAAGATAATTCAAAAGGCCAAGTCAGGGTTTGCTGAAGATAAAGCCACTATTGCAGACAGCGTGTTTCCCGTCGAGGTATACTGCCCTCATTGTAATCATACTTTAATGGATGCGAACAAGAGTATCGATGATTATCCGTCCATATCACTGAAGGGTTCATTTAATGGCATACAGGGATGGGTAAGGATGTCAAGCCTTTACGGAAGCCATTTTATTGAATCCGAATATCCTGTGCCGAGTGATACCCTGGTGAATTTATCCTGTCCGAACTGTTATACTCAGTTTGAAGGAAAATCAAACTGTATCGAGTGCGGCTTCCCTATGGCGACGCTGAAATTTCAGGGTGGAGGCTCACTTCTCGTCTGTACACGCTGGGGATGCGCAAACCGCACGATATATTTGAACAGCCTCAGTGCTCCTGTAGCAGCTGATTACAAATCCACAGAAAGTTTACCTGGATAACGCAATGGAACAGCTTAGATCAATAGAAGAATTCAAGGCGCTTAAGAAGCATCTCTTTTCAACAATCAACACGGAGATTCCGACCATAATTATTCCGGCAGGCACCTGCGGCCAGGCAAGCGGAGCACAAAGCCTTATCCGTACAACCCAGCGCGAGATTCTGAAAAGAAATCTGCAGGAAAAGGTTTGTTTGAGAATTACCGGCTGCCACGGTTTCTGCGAGATGGAACCATCGGTGCTCACAGAACCCACGGGAACATTCTATCCCAGGGTGGATATTTCCGGAATGCGAAGAATCATCGATGCACTGATGGTTGGGGATGTGGTAGAGGATCTCCTCTATGTTGATGAAGCCACTGGACAGAAAATAGAAAAGCAGAACGACATACCTTTCTACCTTCATCAGTCAAGGCTGCTTTTAGCCCGGAACGAGAAGATCGGCCCGCTGGACATATATGATTACCTGAGAATTGCTGGATACTCTGCTTTTGCTCAGCAACTCTCGGATATGACCCCGGCTCATGTTATCGATGAGGTCAAGAAATCCGGCCTGCGCGGCCGGGGAGGAGCAGGATTCCCCACCGGGATGAAGTGGGAGTTCCTGGCCAGAGCTGCAAACGGGGAGGGGAAATATATTGTATGCAATGCTGATGAAGGTGATCCCGGTGCCTATATGGACCGTAGTCTGCTCGAGGGAAATCCGCATAGTATCATCGAGGGCATGCTGATCGGTGCCTATGCTACCGGTGCCACTTCCGGCGTGATGTATGTGCGCAGCGAATACCCTCTTGCCATCAAGCACCTGAATAATGCCCTGAGACAGTCACGCAAACTCGGACTCCTCGGCAAGAATATCCTCGGCACGACATTCAGTTTTGATATAAAACTGGTCAAGGGAGCCGGAGCCTTTGTGTGCGGAGAAGAAACAGCATTGATGCGCTCCATTGAAGGCAAGATGGGAGAACCCCGCCAGAGACCACCGTTTCCAGTAGAGAAAGGGATTCATGGAAAGCCCACATTGATAAATAATGTGGAGACATGGGCCAATATACCGGTCATTTTAAGAGACGGAGCACAGGAATATTCAACAATCGGCAGCATGAATGCCGGAACCAAGATATTCAGTCTCGTGGGCAAGATAAAAAATACCGGGCT
>CAZVAH010000016.1:11107-13006 GCA_964625035.1 uncultured Bacteriovoracaceae bacterium
GTGCATACCCTCTCATCTTTTTGACTTGCCCATTAGCTACGAAAGTCTTGCCCAGGCAGGATCCATCATGGGATCGGGTGGTATGATCGTAATGGATGAGAATACCTGCATGATCGATGTGGCCAAGTATTTTATGAATTTCCTGAAAGATGAGTCGTGCGGCAAATGTTTTCCCTGCCGCAAGGGCACGCAGAGGATGCATGAACTGCTTGAAGATATCTCGGCCGGCAGGGGGACAATGGAGCACCTGAAGGTTCTTGAGGAACTCGCCGGCATCCTGAAGGATATTGCCATGTGTGGCCTTGGACAAACTGCTTCAAACCCTGTTCTGTCCACACTCAAATATTTCAGGGATGAGTACATTGAGCACATCGAGAACAAACGATGCCCCGCAGGGGTGTGCAAAGAACTTATCAGCTTTTCCATCAATGAGCTCTGCATTGGCTGTGGCGCATGTGTAAAGGCGTGTCCGGCACAAGCAATCAAAGGCGAAAAAAAACAGCGGCACGTAATAGACCAGGACCAGTGCAGCAAGTGCGGTACCTGTAGGAGTATCTGTAAATTCGAAGCCGTAGAGGTGAATTAGGAGCGTCAATGACAGAGGTGAAAGAATATGGTTACCGTAACGATTAACGGCTTGGATGTCCGTGTTGAGGAAGGAATGACCATTCTGGAAGCGGCACGGTTTATCGGCTTTCCCATCCCGACTTTGTGTCACAATGATGGGTTGTCTCCCTATGGTGCCTGTCGGTTGTGCGTCGTGGAGATAGGCGAGGAGCCCAGATCAAAATTGGTTTCCTCGTGCACGTATCCGGTAGAGGAGGGTCTCAAGATCAGAACAGCATCCGAGCGGGTGGTAAAGGCGCGCAAGATGGTTATTGAACTGCTCCTGGCATCCTGCCCCCAGTCGAAGACCATCCAGGACCTGGCATCTGCACATGGGGTCCGTCAGCAGCGGTTCAAGCAGGAGTACGAAGACTGCATCCTCTGCGGGCTGTGTGTCCGCATATGTTCCGAGCAGATGATGGCAAAGGCCGTAGGCTTTCGCGGCAGGGGTGAGAAGCGCAGCATCGGTACGCCCTTTGATGTACAGTCTGATGTATGCAGGCTTTGCGGGGCCTGCATGTATATATGCCCGGTGTGCCAGCTGCGGTGTACATATAACCAGCCGGAGATTGCTATATGTAACGCGTGTGCGAACATAAGCCCGCCGTGTATAGAAAAAGACCAGTTCAGTGACATGATGTGCTACATGGAGCCATGTGTTGCCTGTGAAATAAAAAAAGACGTGATAAAGGAGTAAAATGATATGATCGTATCCAAGGTAAATGCTTCAGCCGCAACGCTTACGAAGAACAGAACAGAAGATTCAATCGTGCCGACTTCGGGCATGTGTGTGACCTGTGTGGATGGTTGCATCGGAATGTGTGAGATCGGAAAATCAGCCTATCGCGGTCACGAGGTTATCTATCCTCAGCCGTTCGGTGTCATAACCACAGCCGGGGAGAAACGCTATCCAATTGATTATTCCCACTTCAATATCATGGGAACGTGTGTCGGTGCCCACGGAATAGAGGCTGACAGCGATAAGGCAATATTCCCGAACGTGAATCTGAACGTTGTGTTCGGTCAGGATAAAGGCATTAAATTCCGATGCCCCTGGATTATTCCCGGCATCGGTTCAACACCCGTAGCCAAGAATAACTGGGAAGGCCTGGCTATCGGATCGGCCCTGATGGGTACCGGACTGACCATTGGCGAAAATGTTGTCGGCATGGACCCGGAGTCTGTAATAAAAGATGGCCGGGTGGTGGATACCGTTGACCTCAAGCGCAGGGTGGAACTCTACCAGAGGTACCAGCGTGACGGCTACGGGGCCATCGTGGTGCAGGCTAATAT
>CAZVAH010000017.1:0-12991 GCA_964625035.1 uncultured Bacteriovoracaceae bacterium
TGTGGTATGGTATGCAACCTCTCCTTCATATACTTTATATGAGATCCAATATCTGCATTCCTATCAATAGACAAAGACACAGGAAAGATTGTGGTAAACCAACCCACTGTTCTCGAGATATCTACGCCATTTATTACATACTCCCTTCCATGACCCTCTAAATCAAATACTACCTCGCTTCTACCAGTCCAATCCTGCAAGACCCTCATTAAAGCCGTGAGGAGCAGATCATTCACCTCTGTATTGTACGCCCTGCGCGCATCCTTCAATAAAGACAATGTCGCTTTCTGGTCTAGCTCTACCTTCACTATCTCAGAAGATCTTACATCATTGGCCTCTAAATCATGATCTATAGGGATATCCAGTACCTTATCAGGTAATACCTCTTCCCAATACGATGCCTCCTCTATTACATCATCCTTCTTAGCATACTCCTCTAACGACATAGCCCAATCCCTAAACGAGGTTGTCTTCTCTGGTAAAACTATCTCCTCAGATTTCAATGCTTGGTCATACCCTACTAGTAAATCCTCTAATAATATCCTCCACGATACCCCATCCATCACCAAATGGTGACCAACCAGTACTAAATAATCACTTCCCTCCATATGGTATAATCCCACTCTAAATACAGGACCTTTTAATATATCAAGGCTGCCTTGCAACCCATCCACCTCTGCCTTCAGCTCCTCATTACTAGGCACATCCTTGATTACTAACGATACTTCTTCACCCAATGGCTTAAACTCCTGTATATATGTGCCATCCTCATTTCTAAACCTCACCCTCAATGCATCATGATGATCAATCAATGCCTGAAGTACCTTTTGTAAAGCACCTACATCAAAACCAACACCTGTACTAAATATCAATGACTGATTAAAATGATTATAATTCTTCAGATCTTGTTCAAAAAACCACCTCTGGATGGGTGTAAGAGGCGCACCTCCAACAACAGGGCCCTGATCTACCTTCAGGGTAGACTCCCTACCTACTATAGGCACTAACTCCGCTATACACTGATACTGCATCACATCTCTAGGTTGGATACTAAATCCTTTCTGATTTAAACGACTTACCACTCTAAGACCAATAATAGAATCACCGCCTAAGTCGAAAAAGTTGTCATAGACACCTACCCTGTCTACACCAAGAACCTCCTTCCAGATCTCAGCTATGGCCTGCTCAGTTTCATTACGCGGGGCTACATACTCTTCTATACTGGTGCCCAAGTCCACCATCTTCGACAAAGAATCCCTATCTACCTTCCCATTTGGAGTCATTGGAAGCTCCTCTAGATATACCAACCTGGAAGGTATCATATAATGGGGTAATCTTTCCCTAAGGAAGCCCTGGAGCGCCTCTTTTCCCATCTCCTTTTCTGAGACATAGAATGCAATTAGTATGGTATTGCCTCTGTCATCTGTTTTATCCAGCACAATACATTCTTTTATGTCATCATGCTCAGATAATGCAGGTTCAATCTCACCAAGCTCTACACGATAACCCCGAACCTCTACCTGGAAGTCTCTGCGGCCAATAAAATCTATACTACCATCTTTTAGCCATCTACCTAGATCGCCAGTCTTATAAATAAGGCCATTACCATTAGAAAAAGGATTTGGGATAAATGATTCATGTGTCTTAGAAGGATCATTAAGATAGCCCTTGCCAACCCCTTCACCTCCTATACAGATCTCACCTGCAACACCCACAGGTACAGGCCTTAAATGATCGTCTAATATGTAAATACTTGCATTGGAAATAGGTTTACCAATAGGGGGTAAACCTTTGCTCTGAGTCCAATCACTTATACTACCCGATGTAGCAACCACAGCTGTCTCAGTGGGGCCATAGTTATTTATCAAATCAAACCCATGCCTCTTAGGAACATAACTGAGCCTGTCACCCCCAGTAAATAAGGTCTTGATTGACAAATCGGATAAATCTAGTCCGAGAAAGACCTCTGCCAATTTAGTTGGCACAAATGCCCTTGTGATTTTGTTTTCCTCGAACCATTTGGCAAGCTCTTCTGGTAGCATCTGACCTAGCCGTCTTTCTAATGGAAACACACTTGCCCCTGACAACAGATAGGGCCATATCTCCCATACCACGGCATCAAACGCCATTCCTGCTAGTTGGGATGCCCGATCATCTTCATTTACACCAAATGTATTGATATGCCAGTATGCTAGATTTACAACATTCTCATGAGCTATTAATGAACCCTTTGGACGACCGGTTGAACCTGAGGTATAGATTACATATGCCAGGGATTCAGAATCGACCTCTGAATCAAGCTGTTCTTTACTCTCTTTGGAGATATCAGACCATCCGCTATCAAGGCTTACCACCTCTGCCCGGGTTTCAGGCAACATATCTAATAAGGCCTCCTGGGTAAGGACAACCTTTGCACCAGAATCCTCAAGCATATACCTTATCCTCTCTTTGGGATACTGAGGGTCAATGGGTATATATGCAGCACCTGCCTTCCACACACCAAGATAGGCCATTATGAACTCTGGACAACGTTCTGTCACGATACCTACTAGATCTTGATTATCTACCCCGTGCTTTTTAAGGTAGCTGGCTAATTGATTTGATTTTTTATCCAGTGCTTCATAAGTAAGTTTGCCTCCATTAAAGACCACAGCAGGCTTATCCGGCGTCTTTTTGGCCTGCAACTCAAAAAGCTTGTGCATGCATATACCTGTTGGGAAATCTGCACTTGTATCATTAAATTCTATCAGCAGGCGCTCTTTCTCTTCTTTACTTAAAATATCTATCTCAGACAAAACCTTATCTGGTTTATCCACGATCTCTTTTATAAGGTTTAGATAACAAGTCATCATGCGCTCAATTGTTTCGTGCCCAAACAGATCAGCATTGTATTCAAACTTCATGGTAATACCGCCACTTCCTTCATATCCTGTGACACTCATATCAAATTTTACAAGGCGGTCATCACCGGTAATGTCCTTAAGGGATACTTCTCCTAAATTAGTACTAGCAAAAGGATCAGCTGATGCCTCTCGTACCTCAAATGTAACATCAAATACAGGCGAACGGCTTATATCTCTAGCCGGATTTAAGACCTCTACTAATTTATCAAATGGATAATCCTGATTTGCATAAGCACCTAAGGCTGTCTGCTTTACCTGGTACAGGAAGTTGGTGAACTCAGGATTACCAGAGAGATCAGAACGCGTGGGTAACATATTTACAAAGAAACCAATTAATGGTTCTATCTCCCTCCTATTCCGTCCTGCTATTGGGGAGCCTACGATAATATCGTCCTGGCCTGTTAGTTTATGGAGTAACACTTTAAAGGCTGCCAGGAGCAACATAAATAAGGTTACATCCTGACCCCTTGCAAGCTCCCTCAATTTATGAGTCAATTCAAGATCTATATCTATCCGCTGAGTAACACCATTTTGCGACTGGACCTTAGGCCTTGGATGATCAATAGGCAGATTCATGACAGGCAGTTCACCCTTTAGGTTATCTAACCAATAAGCCTCCTGACCCTTAATTCCCTCGCTTGTAAGGATATTATTCTGCCAATGAGCAAAATCCTTATATTGTATAGTGAGCTCTGGGAATATGAAAGGCTTCTTCTCAGACAAGGCACTGTAATTTAATACTGCCTCCTGGACCAGGATACCCATAGACCATCCATCTGCAATAATATGATGTATAGTGACTACAAAGGCATGACTTGTCTCAGATAGCCTTATAATCTTTGTCCTGAATAAAGGTCCTTTCCCTAGATCAAAGGGTTTGAGGGACTCTTCATCTATTATCTGTCTTACCTTTACCTCCTGATCATTGGAAGGGATATCAGAGATATCGACCACAGGCAAATCCAGGTCTAAAGAATCTGCTATTATCTGTACAGGCCTTTCATCTACTGTAGTAAATGTCGTCCTTAGTGTTTCATGACGATCTACAACCACCTGCAGGGCCTTCCTTAAGATCTCTAAATCAAGCGTAGTATTCTCCAGCATTACTGCGCCATGGATGTTATAAAATGGACTGTCAGGCACTATCTTATCTAATAACCACAACCTCCTCTGGGCATGAGAGACCTCATAGTAATCCTTCCTGAGTAAAGATAGAATCTGCTGGTATTCCACCTTCTCAGTGGATATCTGATGGGCTTCTATTACCTGGGCAAGAATTTCTATGGTCTGATTCTCAAAGATAGTACGAAGGGATAGTTCTATACCCAACTCTTCCCTTATCCTGGAGATAATCTTGGTAGCCCTAAGAGAGTTTCCACCTAGGTCAAAGAAGTTGTCGTCCACCCTTATCTTGTCAATCTGAAGGGTCTCTTTCCATATTGTAAGGAGGCATCTTTCAATATCGGCCAGCGCCCTCTCTTCTTTAGATACATTTTTTAAGGCTGCTGCCTCGTCGGAAGACATTGATCCTACCTTTTGAATGTGTGCCTCAGTATCGTGGGAATAGAAGTTCTGACCACCCACAGATACAATATCTTTGTGCCCCCCAGTAATGGAAATCCTTCCATTCTTTATAAAGCCCATATCTCCTGTGCGTAGCCATCCGTCACAGAAGAGATCCTTGTTTGCCTCTGGATTGTTATAGTAGGCTTTCATCACGCTTGGACCCTGAATCTGGATATGACCCACCATACTTTCATGCAGTAGTTGATCGTTATCATCAACCACTCTTATTTTCATCCCGGGAACGGGAAACCCGAGGTCTGGGAACTCTATGCTATCTTCATCATCTTTCGTGGGGACTATCACATGCTTTTCTAAAAACAGATCCTTATCCGCCTTATGGAATACTGGTTCCCCGAATACAGGTGGAGCTGTAGCCTGGAAACAAGCCTCAGCCAGATCATAGAACATGTACATTGCCCTAGAATCAAATCCGTACCGCGAGAATTTATCCATAAATTCACGGGTTACTGCAGGTGATATAGGCTCTGAGCCATTGGAAAGTCCCTTGAGACAGGAGAGATCGATTCCTTCAACATCCTCATCTGTTACCTGAGTTGTAAGCAACTGAATACCAAAGTCAGGGCAGGGCACATGAGTAGCCCTGTATTTATTTATTAATTTCAGGAATAAGGCTGGGTTTTCCATAAATGCCCTCGATCCCAGATTCACCTGAGTTAAACCAACTAATGTTGGCACTATATGGAACCCAATTAACCCCATTTCGTGTGAATAGGGCATCGAATTGGCAACCCGGATATCCTCTATCTTTAGGTCCATATGTGGTGATATCTTTCCTTCACTTGAAATAGAGAGCGTATCAAATATAGTCTTACCAATACCACCCTTACCAATCGCACGTCCCAGCCGAGACTTATAAAGGTTTGTAATAGTATTACTCATAAACCCAGGCTTTTTGTGTTTTCTTATCTTTTGTTTAATCATATGAAGTAAGAAAGGCAGGGTTGATTCGAGTTCTCTTCCCTCAATATCAAGTATGCACCGTATACTAGCATCAATAGCACTTAAAAGATTGTGATGGGTCAGCATAACTCCCCTCGAATCTCTTTTTGAACCTGATGAAAACTGAAGATATGCTATATCATCAGGCTTGGATGAGTAATGCTTCTTATCTGGGCTGTGTTCCAGGAGTTCTTTTATGTCAAAGATCTTAACATCACCCAGGGTAGTGTAGGCCTCTTTTGGCTGATCCGCTACTATATAGAATTTATCAAGGACTTTACATGCCTTTGTAATCCCCTCCATGTCCTCACCCTTGGGCAAAGGTAGTAGAACTGGTACAAAGCCACCAAGCACAGCACCCCAAAAGCCAGAAAGAAACCATTTAGAATCATCAATCTGAAGGATAATCTTGGTCCCTGGAGTAAGGCCTTTATCTCTCAAGCCTCCGAGAACACATTGGGCAGAATGTAAAAGATCTGCATACGTCTGCATGTCTTCCCTGCCTTTCTCATCAACATGCAAGATCCCGTTATCAGGAGAGATAATAGTAGCTATCTTCAGCACATTCGGCAGGGTCCTTATAACTGGAGCAAGAAATAAGTGTTTATCACCCTCAGCTATAGCAAGAGGAAGGCTCTCCAATAGGCCAGTTACATCTATCTCTTTCTTCTTTTCTGGTTTGGCCTCACGCTGTTCTACAGCGGGCTGAACTTCCTTGTCTTCTCGCTTTACTTCTTTATCTCCAAACTCCCCAGCCTCATAGCTTTCACGAAGTTTAAAGCGCTGCACCTTTCCGCTGGTTGTCCTTGGGATATCACTCATAGGTACAATAGAATTAATACCCATACCCATTTTCTTACCCATATGCTCATTAATCTTGGTAAGCATGTCTAAAAGCTTGTCTGGGGTTCGTCTGGTCTTCATGAACAATACGATCTTCTCTGATCCCTTATCATAATCAGTTACCCCGCATATAGCCATATTCTTGAAGCCCACAAAAGGAAGGAGTTGGAGCTCTTCTTCAAGATCAGCGGAGTAGTAATTCTGTCCACTTACAAATATTACATCCTTGTATCTGCCTGTTATGGTAAACCTGCCATTCTTGATAAAACCTAAATCTCCTGTGCGTAGCCACTCGCCACAAAACAGATCTTTGTTTGCCTCATCATTATTATAATACCCCCCTGTAACATTAGGCCCCTTGATCTGTACATGACTTACTACAGATTCCTTTACAACCCTGTCATCATCATCTACTATCCTTATCTCCATGCCTGTTGGAAGATATCCCTCATCCACAAACTCTATAAAGGGTTTGCCAGGCTCTGCTTCGATAGCTATATGTTCTCTAGTAAACTTTTCCCTATCAAGCTTATGACAGATAATCTCATCACTAAAAGAGGGAACTGCAGCCAGCAGTGATGCCTCTGCCATGCCATATGCAGGGGCCATGGCCTCTGGGTTAAAACCATATTTTGAGAATTTCTCTATGAACAAACTGACAGCAGCCGGGGAGATGGGCTCAGCACCATTGTATAAAGCAAGTATGCATGAGAGATCCATGTCTTTTAGATCCTCATCCTTTACTGTAGCAACCATCCAGAGCAGACCAAAATTCGGACTTGCAATCCGAACTGCCCTATATTTATCAACAAGCTTAAGATATAGAGTCGGATTTTCCACAAATGACCTTGTCCTCATCTTTATTTGCAACCCCCCAAAGACCATAGAGCCCAGATGGAACCCAACCAAGCCCATATCGTGGGTATAAGGAAGCCAGCTGCAAAACACGGGGGGTGGGTTTTGAACCCTTTTTCGCATATCGAACATTACATCTACCAATTCCCTCTCAAGTCTATCAGTAGCAGCCAGCAGCATGCCATAGAGATTAGTGAGAAGATTTTTATGTGTAAGCACAACACCTTTGGGATCACCGGTAGACCCGGATGAAAACTGGATATATGCAACATCATCAGGGCTGGGCTCATGTAGATTATCATCACTGGTATGTTCTAAGAGATCTTGGGATGGGAATACACGTTTTGTATCAAAATCTTTATAATACTCTACGGGCTGATCGGTTACAATATAAGGATTATCAAGGAGATGCCACACCTTGGTGAGCTTCCCAAAACCCTCACTAATTGGAAAACTATGTGGAAGGGTAATCGGCACAGGGATAAAGCCACCAAGGAGGATACCCCAAAAACTTGAAATGAATGACCTGGGGTCATCAAGCTGCAAGATAACCTTGGCGTCTTTTTCCAATCCCTTGGCCCTTAGCCCTCCGAGTATATGTTTTGCATCCTCAAAGAGTTGGGGATATGCTTGCATATCCTCATTACCTTCATTATCTACATATATTATGCCCCTTTGAGGAACCTCATCCGCTACACGGACTATCATTTCATTCAATGTCCTAAAATAATACTTCGGATAGACTAAAGGTTCTCCCTTAATTATAGCATCAGGTATTTCCTCAGGTTCTCTTTCTTCCTCAGCAAAGAGACTTCCTTTTATTATCTCTCTATCTTCAAACTCCTGATCCTCATATCTCTCACAAAGCTTAAAGCGCTGAACCTTACCGCTTGTTGTCCTTGGAATATCATCAATGGGTATAATAGAATCAACATCTACACCCATTTTCTTACTTAGATGCTCATTAATCTTGGATAGCATGTCTAAAAGCCCACCACGTGATTTTCTGGTCTTCATAAATAATATGATCTTCTCTAGTCCCTTCTCATAATCAGTAATCCCGCATATAGCCAGATTCCTAAAGCCTACAAATGGAAGGAGCTGAATCTCTTTTTCAAGATCACTGGAATAGTAATTCTGCCCATTTACAAATATAACATCCTTGTACCTGCCTGTTATGGTAAGTCTACCCTCCTTGATAAAACCTAAATCACCTGTACGTAACCACTCGCCAGACAATAGATCTTTGTTTGCCTCATCATTATTATAATATTCTCTTATAACATTAGGGCCCTTAATCTGAACTTGTCCTACCACCCTTTCCTTTACAACTTTGTCCTCATCATCTACTATCCTTATTTCCATCCCCATTGCAGGATATCCCTCATCTGCAAACTCTATAGAAGGAGCACCTTCTTTTGGGGAGGTTACAATATGCTTCTTGGAAAATACGTCTCTATTAATGACGTGATACACGTTATCCTTACCTAAAGGAGATGCAGTGACCAGAAGTGTTGCCTCTGACATACCATATACAGGTAACATGGCCTTGGGATTAAACCCATATTTTGAAAATCTGTCTATGAATAGACGCACTGCAGCAGCAGATATAGGCTCTGCCCCATTATACAATACCTCTACACAGGAAAGATCAACATCCTTGATGTCTTTATCCTCTACCTCTGAGAGCATCCATTGCAGGCCAAAATTCGTGCTAGGGACGTGAGTGGCCCTATACTTGTCTATTAGCTTGATGTTTAAACTTGGTTCTGCCACAAAGGTCTTTGTCGATAGTTTTATCTGCAAGGCCCCAACAGATAAAGGAGCAAGATGAAATCCAATAATACCAATATCGTGCGAATACGGAAACCAGCTACACGTCCTTGCAGGATAATCCATTTTTTCTGGAGGACGACCAAATAAATTATCCACTATCTTTTGTTCTTTCTCATTTGCAGAGGCCCTGATAATAGCGAAAATATTACTGACAAGATTTCCATGCGTTAATGCTACACCTTTTGGATCGCCTGTTGACCCTGATGAAAACTGCAGATAAGCAATATCATCAGGGGCTGCCTTATAAAAGGTTTGATCACTATCATGTGAGAGCAATTCCTGGATTGGTAAAACCACTGTTGAGTCAGGTTCATTGTAAACCTCTATTGGCTGGTCAGTAATAATATGTATATCACCATGAAGCACACTCATTATCTTTACAAGTATCTCAAAACCCTCATCAGTGATTGGAAGGCTCTTGGGCAGTGCTAAGGGTACAGGTATAAAGCCACCAAGAATAGCGCCCCAAAAGGTCGTTATAAATAATTTATCATTCTCGACTTGAATAACCAGCTTATTACCAGGTGGTAAACCCTTCTCTCTTAAGCCCTTAAGGACACACCCAGCCTCACGCAAAAGATCTGGATATGTCTGCAAATTTTCCTTGCCCTGCTCATCGACATACAAAATACCCCTGTCCGGAGCAATCCTGGCCGCAATCTGTATCATTTCTACTAGTGTAGATGGAAAGTACGGAAGTATATCAAGCTTATCCCCTTTGCTTATGGCATCAGGCAAAGAAGATAAATCCTCATCAGCTACAAACGGATAATCTGCATGTTTACTCATCTATTATTTCCTCCTCCAAACTATCTGAGATGTTAAAACATTAATTGTATTGTATTGAGTTAGCATAATCTGTGCCTATGCATATTTAGGTTTAGTTATTATAACTTATTGTATTTACTAAATTAAAAAAAGGTGCTCTGATATATGGAATTTTGATGTGAAAAAGTTTTCTCTAAATCTGAAATTAATTTCCACTGGGCTTCATGTCAAAATATTTTGCCTTCACGCAAAAATTTTGCTATCAGTACGTCTCCCATGGATAACCACGTTATAGATAATGTATTCAAAATACTTGAGGAAGAGGTAATCTCCTGGCAAGAACCTGTTGTAAGTAGGGTATCCCGTGAAAGAGACCCCTTCAAAATACTGATCTCCACAGTCTTGAGCCTAAGAACTAAGGATAAGACAACTGGGGAGGCATCCAACCGGTTATTTAATATGGCCTCCACACCTGAGAAACTATTAGGACTTCCTCTATCCACAATAGAAAAGGCCATATATCCAGTTGGTTTTTATAAATCAAAGGCCATAAATATTATGAGGATATCAAAGATTATCCTACAAGAATACAACGGGTGTGTACCTGATAATATGGATGATCTCTTGAAACTCCCGGGCGTTGGGAGAAAGACAGCAAATCTAGTGGTGATATTAGGATTCAATGGGATGGGGATATGTGTGGATACTCATGTCCACAGGATTACAAATAGATGGGGATATGTAATAACAAAGACCCCGCATGATACAGAGATGAGGCTAAGGGAGATCCTGCCTGAAAGATATTGGAAACAGATAAATGATTTCCTTGTCCCCTATGGACAAAATTTGTGCGTGCCAATAAGTCCATACTGCTCGAGGTGCAAACTACGTGCGTATTGTGACCAAATTGGGGTAAAACATTATCGATAAAAAACAAGGTAAATACATCCTTAAATATAAAATTATAATAAAACCAGCTAGATACCAACAATTGACGAGTGTCTGGTGTATATGATAGTAAAAAGAAACTATGCCGTTATCTATGAAGTCGTGGCCAAGTATTGTATGGCGTTCGTTTTTTATTCAGGGTGCCTGGAATTTTGAGGGGATGCAGAATATAGGTTTTGTGTATGGACTCATTCCAGGACTTAAGGAAATCTATGGTGATAACACAGATAAAGTGGATGAAGCTATAGGGCGTTATATAGATTTTTTCAATACACAGCCATATATGGCCCCACTTATTATGGGTGTGTGCTTAAACGGGGAGAAAAAGGGGAACCCTGAGGCTGCCTCTCAGGCAAGAATGTCAATGGCAGGGGCTTTAGCTGCCATAGGTGACACATTTTTCTGGGGGGCATTGAAGCCGATAATATTATTATTTGCCCTAATATGTGTAATGATTAATCTTATATGGGGTGTTCTGCTTGCCCTTATTCTGTTCAATTGTGTACATATATGGATTATGACAAAGGGGTTTAAAAAAGGGTATGAAGAGGGCCCAAGTGCTGCATTAAGGATAGGCAAAGTCCTGTCAATGAAAAGGGTGGAACGTATAAAATATATGATACCTTTTATGTGCGGGGCCCTTCTCTTTATCCTGCCTTCTTATATGGGCTCTAATGTATCACTATCCACAGGCGGGTTGCTTCTTGGTGGGTTTATAGTGTTTATATGCATGGATCGGTTAGGGATAAATGCAATGGTGAGCTTTTACATAGGATTTATCGTCCTGGTTATATGGTTTATGGTAGGGTGAAGAAAAGTAAGGTTATAATAGCAAATGAGTTGGGGTTGCATGCGAGGGCAGCCGGGATATTTGCAAAGGAGGCGGGCAGGTTTTCTTCGGATGTAATGGTGATAAAGGATAGTATACGGGTAAATGGAAAGAGTATCATGGATCTTCTCACTCTGGCTGCACCAAAGGGTTCTGAGGTTATCGTTATGGCAGATGGTGATGATGAGAATACAGCCATAGAGGTGCTTACCTCAATAGTGGAGAAAGGGTTTGGGGAGGAATAGGTGAAGGAAAAATATGTGCACATCCTTCATGGTATACCGGCCTCTGCCGGGATAGCAAAGGGCAAGGCGGTTTTAATAGACAGGAGGAAGATAGAGAGGTACCCCAGGATACGTATCCCCCCTGAGGCCTTGGATGATGAGATAAAAAGATTTGATGGTGCTGTGGCCATTTCTTATTCGCAGGTAGCAGATGCCAAGGAAAAGTTAGATGCTAATGGGGGTGTAAAGAAACCCGCCTTTATATTGGAGACCCATCTCATGATGCTTAATGACCCTGTTTTTACAGGCAGGGTAAAAGAGCTTATGAGTCAGGATCTGATAAATGCAGAGTGGGCCCTAAAAATAGCCCTGCGCGAGATTGAGGAGAGTTTTTCCCAGATAGAAAATGACTATATAAGGAGCAGGATCACGGATACGTCTTTTGTAGGTGAGAGGTTGCTGAGGAATCTTACTGGCAGGTCCATGGGTGGGTTTCATATACCAGGGGATACTATAATTGTGGCGCATGATCTTTCTCCTGCAGATACAGCCATGATGAATAAGGAAAAGATCTTAGGGTTTGCGACAGACGTAGGCGGACAGACATCGCACACAGCTATTTTAGCCCGTTCTCTAGAGATGCCTGCCGTAGTGGGGCTAGAGGATGCATCTGGGATAATAAATCCCGGGGATACTATGATCTTAGACGGTATTTCAGGGGTTGTGATTGTCAATCCATCGGAGAGACAGATCTCTGAATATGAGCACAGGGCAAAATCCTATATTTCATTTGAGCTAAAGTTAAAGGAGAAGGCAGGTGGGCCTGCAATCACAAAAGATGGGCATCAAATAAAGGTAGAGGGCAACCTTGAGTTCAAAGATGAGATAAAGACTGTCATTGATCATGGCGCAGAGGGTATTGGGCTGTATCGCACTGAATTCATATATCTGAACCATAAGGATATGCCTACAGAAGAGGAGCATTTTGAGGCATACAAAGAGGTGGTGGAGACGGTATCTCCGCATAATACCATCATACGGACTTTAGATCTTGGTGGTGACAAGTTTTATTCTGCACTTGGTGAGCTTACCAAGGAGATGAATCCTGCGATGGGGCTTAGGGCAATAAGGTTTTGTCTAAAAGAGGTTGATGTATTCAAGACCCAGTTAAGAGGCATTTTAAGGGCCAGTCACTTTGGGAATGCATCCATCATGTTTCCCATGATATCCGGGATGGAGGAACTAATTAGGGCAAAGGA
>CAZVAH010000018.1:0-12571 GCA_964625035.1 uncultured Bacteriovoracaceae bacterium
CTCTTGTCCGTTCAAGTACACTACTGACCGAGCTGTGCCTATTCAAATTAAATTCAGAGCCAATGCTTAACAAAGGCTCACCCCTAATCGATCTCATCAGGTAGATTGCAACATTCCGGGGTTCATTCTCCATCCCCCTTTTTGCGGAAAATAGATGCTCTTCATTAATTTGATAAAAGCTGCAAACAGTTTTCTTTATCCTCTCCATGTCCGGCGTAAGTCTTTTCGATTCCGGAACTTCTTGATCGATTTTTTGACTGAAGAACTTCTCTTTTATCCACTCTATGAATTCTTCACTGCCCAGTATTGACGGAAGGACCCTTTTGTCAAAAACCCGAACTATCTCCTCCGAATCCGGCTGTTCTAAAAACTGTTTATAACACGCAATTTGCATACTTCTGTGTTCTGTCAGCATGGTAAATATAAAATCCTTATACAGCCAGTCCCATTTCTTGGTCTTTGAAATATACCCCCTATGACTGCTCCAGGTGTACTGATCCAATCTTTCAACCAAACCAGCCCTTAGAGGATTTCTGTGAATATATCTCACAAGCTGCAGTAAATAACTGTCCGCATCAACAAGAATCGATTTATACCGACCTCTAAACAAAGTCCCGTCACAATTATGCCGAGCATTATACCTTTGGGTGTATACCCCGTTAAGATGCCTCATAAATCTTGATAAATTGGCATCCGGTGTCTGAACCAACAAATGATAATGGGTAGGCATAAGACAATAGGCCGTAACCCTGATATTGAACATACCTGCCGTTCCCTGTAGCAGATCAATAAAACATAGGTGATCATCTTTATCAGTGTAAAGACCTTGCCCTCGCCTCGCACGGTTCATTACATGATACCACGCATTCGGATATTCTATCCTCAATGGTCTGGTCATGTCATTTAGATATCATAACCAAAAGCAAAGGTCAAACGAAGACTTGACCCCTCTCTCGTTCAAGATCCTCAGGAATACATGCTTACCCACCTTGCGAAGGAATTTTTTATCGTTTTATCTTTCCAGGTAGTATATACACATATGGTTTGTGCAGTATTTTTGTATAGATAAAACGGTCTAGTCTTCGAAGGGCAAGGTATATCCTCCATATCATGGCATCTTCTCTATAATAAGAGCGCACCTCCTTTTGCGTTATAGGGGCTATGCCCAGTTCTGGCACCTCTGTAGCAAAAAATTTGTTTGCAACATCAATAAGTCCAGAAACCAAATCTGGCCGTTGTTCCTTGTAAAGGTTTGCAATTAAATCAACTGCTACTAAGTGGAAGTCATAATAACGGGTCATAACATCTTCTAAAAAAAGCCATCTGACAAGCCAGACCAAGAAAGACGGCGCACTGCGCAGGAATAACTCAGGGTTGAGCTGTTCCTGCCCATCCTTACGGATAAAGGGGGTGCTGGTGTCTATATAATAGAGCTGGGTATTTAAGTCTACATATGGGTTTTTGATATCAAAGGCTTTGATTGCCCAGTTGGATATCTGCCCATCAATCCCGACCTGGATGTTCTTATTTGCCTTATTGAAGGTCCAGACCTTTTTTAATTCTCTAAGTACTATCTCCATTAATATTGCGATACTGTTGTTATCCAGAAGATGGATAGCCTTGTGTCCTATGGATTCAGGAGGTAATTTCTTTTGCACATCGAATACAACTATATTCCCATCTTCAGGTATAACCCTTGCGCATGTGAATTCTGGCACATCAATGCCAACTTTGTCCTTTAGGGTGCTGTTGTATTCAATGTATATCTCTTCATACTGCTCTACCTCCGATAAAGATCTAAAGATGGGTAACCTTTTGATCGCCCACCCATTAAGAGATGGGTCTTGAATTTCAAAGATGGTACTGATTTCTCCATAGCCAATGACCTTTGCAGGGATCTTACTGTCTTCTGGGTGTCTCGGGTCTAATCCCTGCTCAAATCTTCCGAGTAGATCAATATCAATAGTTATCTCAGACATATTTTACCTCCTTAAGAAAGTTAGAGTTTTAACATCTTTTTTGTATCATCGAGTGCGCGATCCACCCGATCTATGATTTCTTCTGCTATGGTTTGATCAATGGTAAGTGGAGGCAAAAGCTGGCTAACTCTTGTATCATTGTTGGCATAGACAGAGAGTATCCCATTATCATAGCATGTCTTTGACATTATTGGTCCACACTGTTCATTTACCATCTCAATCCCCATCATTAGTCCAAGCTGACGTAGCCCAACCAAGATTTGCGGATGTCTCACCTTGAGTTCTTCAAAGCCTTTGGCAAAGATAGTAGCTATATTAAGGACATTTTCCAAGAACTCAGGGCGGGATGACTCTTCTAACACAGCCATGGCCACTGGGCAGCCCACCTCTGCACCCCCGAACGTGGATACATGGATGAAAGGATTTGCCTTGAAGAACGACTCATACTGGGGGCGAAAGCACGTAGCGCTCATAGGATATATACCACCAGAAAGGCCTTTTCCTGTTACCATGATGTCTGGCACTACATTATAATGTTCGATCCCCCATAGTTTGCCTGTTCGTCCCAAACCTGTTTGAACCTCATCAATAATGAGTAGGGTTCCATTCTTCCTGCAGAGATCCTGCACGCTGGGGTAGAAATCCTCCGATGGGATGGGGATGCCATATGTTGCAGGTATTGTCTCAAATATTACTGCTGCTGTATCTTCATCAATGGCCTGCGTTAAAGCATTTATATCGTCAAAGGGTATCTGGATAAAACCGGGAGGCTGCGGCCCAAATGGTTTCCGGTATTGCTCATCTCCAGCTGCAAGGGCAAGACCAGTATGACCATGATAGCCCCCCTTAGCAGATAGCACCTTAGATTTACCTGTATAACCTCGGGCCAGCTTTATGGCCAGGTCAATGGCCTCGCCACCACCTACCCCAAAGACAGTATATTGAATATCACCTGGGGTGAGCTCTGAGAGTTTTTCAGCCAAAAGGGCCCTCTGTTCACTGATGAGGTGATGGTTGCCAATGTCAAGTTCTTTAAGGCTTTTCTCAAGTGCATGTATAATCTTTGGATTTTTATGTCCAAGGTTAAACACCCCTCCATTGCAATGACAATTAATCAGGCGCTTAGAAGTGGTTGCATCCCATACATATGGGCCATCCCTCTTGCCAAAGACAAAATCTATCCCCACACTTGTAAAAAAATCAGCCTTTCCAGAAGATACATATTCAGAAAAACGTTTGATAATTACTTCTTTTGTATCAGTGCCAATATGTTTCATGATATGCCCTCCTTTTCACCTATTTTCATATAAATCGCTCATGTCAATAGTCCGTTGTAAAACCTGATCATCTTCCAACATACCACAAGCTACTGGCAACTGACCACTATTTTCAGGAGGAGATAATTATCTTGACATCCTCTACTCTTGTAATATAGTTGATTTTAAAGGAGATTAATAAAGGAGATATTAAGACGTATGGGTGTGAGCATCAGGTTATCACGCAGGGGCACGAATAAAATGCCTTTTTATCGAGTAGTAGTGGCAGATTCCAGATCTAAACGGGATGGAAGGTTTCTAGAGATTGTTGGTTATTATAATCCGATGAAAAGACCAGATGGGATTAATTTAAAGGTAGATAAGATAAAGGAGTGGGTAGCAAAGGGTAGTAAGCTAACTCCTGCAGTAAGAAAGCTTATTAAAGACAAAGGTTTTTCTATCTAAAATTAAAAAGGTTTTAGTGAGGGGTGAGAGATGATGAAGGAACTGATAGAGTACATTGCCAAGATGATAGTGGACAATCCAGATGAAGTTAAGGTTACAGAGGTTCAAGGAGATGTTACGTCAGTAATAGAGCTTAGTGTGGCAAAGTCCGACTTAGGTAAGGTCATTGGGAAGGAAGGACGTACTGCACGTGCTATGCGGACCTTACTGACCGCTGCATCCACAAAGATTAAAAAGAGGGCAGTCTTAGAAATCCTTGAATAGATGATGAGAGATGATCTCATCGAAATAGCGAAGGTCAAGGGCCCTAGAGGACTTAAAGGTGAGTGTTGGCTTACACCTTATGGAGATTCCTTTAAACAATTTAAGGGTTATCCATATCTGATAATAGGCCTCACTGGTAAACCAAGGCGAGTTCTTTCCTGCATGCAAAGAAAAGGTAAGTATATAGTGCGACTTGAAGGTATTACAGATATCTCACAGGTAGAAGGACTAAAAGGCGAGGGTGTGTTTATCAAGAGGCAGTGGCTTCCCCCCTTAGAGGAGGATGAGTATTACTGGTGTGATCTCATAGGGATGAATGTGTTAAAGGAAGATGGGACAGAACTTGGAGAACTGGTGAGTATTATCAGTACAGGTAGCAATGATGTATATGTAGTAGATAGAGAAAAGCAATATCTTATCCCAGCTGTAGTTGATGTAGTAAAGGATATCTCTATTGAGAAAAGGACCATAGTAGTAGACACCTCTTCTTTAGATGAGATTTTAGAATAAAGAAGCTCCCTTTTTTAACGATGATGGTCTTTAATATTATCACCTTATTCCCTGATATATTTGATGGTGTCTTTGATACCAGTATTTTACATAGGGCCCGCCAGAACGGGATCATAGATATTCGGATAAAGGACTTAAGGGCCTTTGGTTTAGGTGTGCACAGGGTGGTAGATGATGCCCCTTATGGAGGAGGAGGAGGTATGGTATTGAAGCCAGAACCTATAGCCCTGGCCTTGAAGGACATAGAAAATGGGCCTGGCCATGTTATACTTACCACCCCTAAAGGAAGGGTGCTTACCCACAGTGATGTGTTACGCTTGAGCAAAAAGGATGTAATAACCATTATATGTGGTCATTATGAAGGTGTTGATGAAAGGGTTAGAGGACTTTTTGTGGATGAAGAGATATCCATTGGTGATTATGTGCTTACAGGGGGCGAGATCCCTGCAATGGTGATTGTGGATGCCACTTCTCGGCTTATCCCTCATGTCTTGGGTAGGGATACCTTTTCTACAGGCGATTCTCATTACAATGGTATGTTGGAATATCCGCAGTATACAAGACCTAAAGAGTTTATGGGAAAGAGTGTACCTGATGTATTGCTCTCTGGCAATCATGAACAGATACGCCTGTGGAGGCGTAAGATGTCTCTCAAAAAGACAAAGGAAACCAGGCCTGATTTATTTAAGATGCTGACCCTTAGCAAAGCAGATTGTGACCTTTTAGAGGGAGAATAGAGGTAATATATATTGGTACTGGTAGGGCTTGTACATTGGCCTTGTTTGGATAAGGATGGCAAAGAGATAGCCACTGCTATTACAAATATGGATCTTCATGATTTTGCAAGAGTGTGCTTGACATATGGTATAGATAAGCTCTATATCGTTCATCCGTATGAAAGCCAGCTTTGTCTGGCGAAAAAGATTATTGATCATTGGGTTAAGGGGTTTGGAAGCGTGTATAATCCTTTAAGAAAGAAGGCTTTTGAGGTGATAAGATTAGCTCATAGCCTAGATGAGGTAAAAAAAACCACAAATGCATTCATGATAGCTACTTCGGCACGCTCTCACGATGGTGCGATAAGTTTTGATGATGTAAGTGTTTTATCTAAAGACAGAGATATACTCTTGATATTTGGTACAGGATGGGGCCTTGCTCCAAGGGTGTTGGAAGAAGCTGATGCCACCCTTGAGCCTATAAGGGAGATAGGCCCTTATAATCATCTTTCAGTGCGTGCTGCTATGGCAATATCAATAGATAGGATACTAGGGAGGTGAACCATGGATTTGGTGGAACAATTTGAGAAGGGACAAATGAAAACCGATCCTCCTCAGATTAGGATAGGGGATAGGGTAAAGGTATATATGAAGATTATAGATGGGAACCGTACGAGGGCCCAGGTATTTGAGGGGACTCTTATTGCCAAGCACAAAGGAGGTAATAGGGAGACTATAACTGTGCGTAAGGTCTCTTATGGTATAGGGGTAGAGCGTGTGTTTCCTCTACATTCCCCTATTGTCGAGAAGATAGCTGTGGTATCCCATGCAAAGGTGCGCAGGGCAAAACTTTATTACTTGAGGCAAAAAAAAGGAAAGGCTGCAAGACTTAAAGAGTTAAGGTAGTATTATGAATATTGAAGGGGCTCTTCTTAAGCAAGGGGTTTGGCCTATTTGTGGAGTAGATGAGGCTGGCAGGGGGCCTTTGGCAGGTCCTGTAGTAGCAGCAGCAGTGGTTATTGCACCTGAATCTGAACTCAGAAAAAAAGTGAGGGATTCAAAGCAGATCAGTCCTTCAAGACGTGAGAGGATCTATGAACTTATTATGTGTTCTTCTGCTATCTGTGCAGAGGTATCTATGGTAGATGCATCTACTATAGATGAGATAAATATACTCCAGGCAACCCTTTTGGCTATGAAAAATGCAGTATCCAAGCTTGGCATCAAGCCAGAGTGTGCACTTATAGATGGCAATGCCAGCCCGGATCTTCCATTTGATAGTATAGCAGTTGTAGGTGGTGATACAACTGAGCCATCCATATCTGCTGCGAGTATCATAGCAAAGGTTACAAGAGATAGATATATGGTTGCTATGGATAGTATTTATCCTGGTTACGGTTTTGCCAGGCATAAAGGATATCCTACGCCTGCCCACTATACGGCTATAAGGAAATTAGGGCCATCCCCTATCCATAGAAGGAGTTTTAAGGGTGTTACAAGGCAGCACTAAAAGCAAGGGGATGCGAGGCGAAGAGATTGCCCGTTTGCATCTAAAGGCAGATGGATATAAGATCCTTGAGTCGAATTTCAACACAAAGATGGGAGAGATAGATATTGTTGCATCGGACCATGATGTTTTAGTATTTGTAGAGGTAAAGACTGCAAGTAGTTCTAGGTTTGGTAATCCTTTAGGTTGGATCCCTGAGTGGAAACAGAGACGGATAATAAAGGTCTCGCAGGTCTATATCAAGAAGCGAGGTGTCTATAATAGGCCCGTAAGGTTCGATGTAATAGCAATAGAAGAAAGTGGAAAGGTTTGTCATATAAGGGATGCATTCAGGCCAAGAGGTGAAGTTTTTGTGTGATCAGAATTTGGGGCGTTTAGCCAAATGGCTCAGACTTATAGGGTTTGATGCCATCTATATGCGCTTTTGGGATGATGGTATGATTGAGAATGCATTATCATCGCATAGGGTAGTCCTTACCAGGGCACATAACAAAGAATTAACTGATGATTATATAGTTATTAGAGATGATAAGATCAATCTTCAGTTAAAGCAGGTGATAAAGGCCCTTGATCTTAAGGGCAAAGCAAAACCTTTTTCGAGGTGCAGTATATGCAACGAGCCTTTATATCCTATAGGTCGGGAAGAAGCAAAGGGATACGTCCCTGAATATGTATTTCTAACCCATGATACATTTTCCAAATGTCCCAGGTGTTCAAGGACTTATTGGAAAGGTACACATATAACCAGAACTTTAGAAATAATTAACACATTGGGGATTAGATAATGTCAGTTCACACAAAGCAAGAAATTGAGAGAATGTTGGAGTTGGTCAGGGGTAAGCGTAAAGTTCTGATCGTTACCCATGAAAATCCTGATCCAGATAGTATTGCCGCTGCATTTGGGTTAAAGTATATCTTTCGTAAGGCAGCTGGCGTTTCTTCAATCATTGGGTATGGCGGAATTATAGGCAGGGCTGAAAATCGATCTATGGTCAAGCTGTTAGGGATAGATATAGTATCCTACGATATTATTTCACCGCGGAGCTATTCTGTGATTGCTATGGTTGATTGCCAGCCCTACACTGGCAATGTCACATTGCCAAAGAGAGTCAATCCTACCATAATTATAGATCATCATCCCTTGAGGAAGTCTTCTTTAAAGGCCGAATATATAGATGTGCGTAAGGATCTGGGTAGTGCATCTACCATTATTACGCAATATATCAGACAGCTGGGTATTCCTATGGATCGCAAGATTGCAACAGCCCTTTTTTACGGGATCAAATCCGACACCAGGGATCTCGGCAGACAGACTACAGATGCAGATACCAGGGCCTGCGTGTTCCTCTTTCCATATATATTACAGAAAAAACTCTCAAAGATTGAACATCCTACAATGCCCGTGGATTATTTTAGAGAGCTGTATTTTGTATTGAAGAATAGCGTTATATATGGAGATACTGTAGTCGCTAAGATAGAGATGATAAGATGGCCAGAGATGTTAGGGACGTTTGCTGACGAATTAGTACAGATGGAAGGAATTAGATGGTGTTTGTGCTATGGCAAATATAATGGGTCTGTGCTCTTTTCTATCCGCACCACCAGATCACGATATATGGCTGGTGTACTTGCAAATAAGATCTCTCATGGCATAGGAATCGGTGGAGGACATGAGACATTTGCTGGTGGAAAGGTTGATATTGCTCAGGCTTTAAAGAAGGTAAAGGATCCTGAGGAGACGGTACTGAAGAGGTTTTTAAAGGAGGTAAATCATAACGATGTCCAACCAAAATTACTTATTAATTCTCATGAAGAGCTTAATATTACCCCACCCAAAAATAACACTTGATATCCGTTGTTAGTTGTTTTGCTGTTCCGCCTTTTATATTCAAAAACCCCCTTTCGATTTTGGTAGATCTTAAAAACAGTTATCAGTGGTCAGTTGTCAGTAGTATATTGGGAATGAATCGTCTCCTCTGGGGGTACAACGGATAAATAAACAACGGGTCATTGACAGGGATAAGTCCTGAGTCAGAAGATACCTCTTGGCGGATAGCCAAAAAGGCTATGGGAGTTTATAATTAGAGGGGATTCTCTTATAATATACTGGTATATGGAATGATCTATGGATCGGCAAAGTACAACAGAGTCTTGTAAACTACGCTTTGTAGGTGGTTTTATAATAATAATAGGTCTTATAATTATAGGCGCTATCACCCATCATCTTTACGGATCAATATCAGTGGATACCTTTAGGGCTATTATAAAGTATATGAGTTGGGGCGGTGTTTTTATATATATTATATGCTTTACCCTTGGGATTATCTTCTTTGTCCCTGCAACACCACTTGCTGTTATAGGTGGCCTTATCTTTGGGCCATGGTTGGGTTTTTTCGCCCTTCAAATGAGTTCCTTAGTATCTGCATGCACTATATTTATGTTGGTAAGGATGGGTATAATTCCATTATTGGTTAAAGAAGACCTAAGGGCAATGATACCTCATCGGATTTATTCCATGGTTCACAACAATGCCCTATTATTAGTCGTGTATGCCAGGACATTTATGATTCCTGCATCAGCAATAAACTATGGTGCATCATCTTTACTTATTACCTTTTATGACTATTTTATAGGTACCCTTTTGGGGTCTCTGCCGCATAATCTGGCAATTGCATTACTGTGTGGTGTAGCACATAAGGCCCTTGTTGAAGGGAGCTGGGCGGCTTTATTGCGGTGGGAGCTTATACCCGCTGTGACCCTTACTGTCTTCAATATCTATCTAGCTCACGTGCTAAATAGAAGGAATAATAAGGTAAAGGAATAAGCTCTCAATTCTATTAGGATGGGGGCATCCAGGTTTACTTCAGACTCTATCTTCTGATGCAATTATCGCAGCACCTAATGCCCCGATTAGCTGAGGGCTTTCAGGCACGTTTATTCTTCTCCCCAGGGCTTTTTTCATTGCAGTAACTACTGAGGCCGCTTGGCAGACACCCCCTGTCATAAATATGGGTTCTATAATATTTAATCTCGATGCCATAGATGCCACTCGGGATACAATAGATGCAATTACACTAGAAGCAATATCTTCCTTTTGTGTCTTTTTTGAGATCAGGGAAATCACCTCGCTTTCTGCAAAAACAGTGCATGTGGAGGATATCTTTATATTGTTCGTTGCTTTTAAGGTAAGGTTATCGAGTCCTTCTAGGTCTACACTAAGGGCATTCGCCATCACCTCAAGAAATCGACCAGTACCGGCTGCGCATTTGTCATTCATTACAAAGTGTGTGACCTTCCCATCCTCTGATACAGATATAGCCTTGGAATCCTGGCCTCCTATATCTATTATAGTGCATTTAAGAGGATATAAAGAGAAGATTCCCCTTGCATGGCAGGTTATTTCCGTGGCTGTTGTGGTAGAAAAGCCTGTAATATGTCTTCCATAACCGGTTGCCAGAATTTTCGCTAGGTCTTCTCCAAGGGCCCCAATTCCTTTCTCCTAGCAGGTCTTTGGCTGTTTGTTCTGGATCATGGGATGATGGTACCACTTGAGAATACACAATGTTTGTATCCTTATCAGGGTTGCTATCAAGTATAACCAATTTCGTGGCAACAGATCCTATATCTATACCCGCAAACAGGGTCATACGTTTGCTTCCAACATCTCCATGAATGCCTCAAGTCTGGTGGTGACCTGTGCCTGAGACCATGATCTTTCATCAGTCATATCACCTTCAATTATTACAGATGGTTTCCCGGTTTCCTCATGGAACCTTCTTGCAATGTCATACTGGCCTACGGAATAGGGCTTGCAACTGTGATTGGAATGCAACACCAATCCATCTACACCGAATATATCTGCAAGCCCTTTTATGACATCAATCATCCTATCAATCCCTATATTCAGGTAAATGGGAGTATATGCCTTTGCATATGCCCTTAATATATCCTTTTCGCCTTCGGTTGTAATATTGGTTGATGCCCATGCATTGGTGTAGGTATCTGCAACTAAGGCAGCGTTATGGTTGACAAAAAAGGTGGATAGATCTCTCATCTTGTGCCATACGGGTATGTTATCCCATAAAAGCCTGTATTGCTCATTATCTATGGCACCTATCCCCTGTGAGGTCCTTCCATCTAATTCTTCTATGAGTGCCTTATAGTAATCTGTGACCCCTTGTGTTCCCCTTAAGGTGACGATAGGTGCCATATGTGTAAAGGCATCAAATGCGGTCATTGGAGTCGGCCTGCTTGCACATTTTCTAAGCACCTTGTTCCATATAGTGACATTTTCATTGGCTATGAGTGATACCTCGGCTAGCCTATCCATATCGAGGTGCTTTTTTGTGACCTTTTCCAGGAATTCAATATATCCTTTGAATTGCGTGGCCACGTAGTCGAGGACATCTTCAGGGATTGGTCCAGTATGGATTACAGGCGTATCTATGATATACAAAGGTACATCTAAATATCTGGATACAGTCTCATACCACTTCATAACCGTGCCGCATATATTATTACAACAGATGAGCATATCAGGGTTTGGGAGCCCTCCAACAGGCCCTTTCTTGGATGGGTCGTCTGATAATAACCCACCTATGTCTGAGCGAGCATATGAGCATATATCCTTGCTGAAGCCTCTTTTTTCTGCAAACTCGCAGAGCATACCTCCTTGATGTGTAGCACCTATCATGGCACCATGGTTTTCAGGGTATACTGGTATTATATCCATGGCAATCAAGAACTCCACTGGTCCACCACTGGTTATCCACCCCACCTTTTTATTACTACTGACTGCAGTCTTTGCATCTATATAGTAGGCTGTCATATATTCCTTCAATCTTTTTGCACTCTGTAATCTTCCAGCCATATAAGCCTCCTTTTATTTTGAGAGCATCTCAGAGAACGCCTCGAGTCTTGTGTAGATCTGCTGGGATATATCCCCTGAGGGCTCTATCTCAATGAACAGGGAAGGGATGTTATCTTTTGCCAGTGCATCCTTTATATGCGGGTAGTCGAATAGATGGGGCTCGCAGAACTGTTGGTATATAAATACAACCCCATGAGCCAAACCCTTCCTTACCTTATTCAGTATATAGTCTTCTCTGTACATATAAGTGTGCTTGGTTGGGCAAATGGGTTTATCTAGTATCCTTTTTGCGATACCTTCTATCGGGGAGAGGCCTTCATCCACATCTGTCTCAAAATATCTGCTTCCTGGACATATGTCGTCGTCCACTATCTTTAGACCTACTCGATCAAACATCTCAAATATATTCATGTCATATATCATATTACCTACAACCATAACAGATTTCCCCTTATTGGCCATTAAGGGTATGTCATTGATAACCCTTAGGAATTCTTCCTTGTCCATAACCATGGCAGATATGCATATCTCAAAAAATCGCCTTGCACTCATTTTAGTCCTGTCAATAGATCTCAGGCGTCTCCTTACCTTGTTCATTAAGGATACAGCTTCATGAAGAGATTTATCTGTAGCAGGCCTGCCTACCCTTCCAAGTGCATCTAAAAGCCCCTTTAGGGTAGAAATGGTATATTCTCTGGCACAATCTTTGGCCATGTCCACAGGTAGCACCAGGTCATGGTGAAATTCTGTTATATGATTGATCCTCCAGATATCAGATAATTTTTGAATAGTATCGCATGAATGGGGTACCGTAACCCCTTTAAGATTCTTACACGGGTTGTTGAGTCCCCAGTTTAATATACCCTTACCCACAGGGCATACATACGCCTGGAGATATGCACTTGATCGATCAGGGCCGTCATTAGTTGGGATAATCCTTAAGGGGTGGAGGTGACAGGCAATTATGATCTCCTCTGGCATATATGTGCACATATATGCCAGAG
>CAZVAH010000019.1:0-12384 GCA_964625035.1 uncultured Bacteriovoracaceae bacterium
GTGTGGAACAGGGTCTTGCACATTTTACATTTATCGAGGTGGCTACTGACCTCCTCCATTAGATCAGGAGGAAGGTCTTCATCCATATAGTCATATAATAATGCTATGATCTTCTTACAGTTCATCTTGTCCTTCCAGTAGATGAAGCATATCTTGTAAAGTAGATGGATAACCTTTGTCTTAAGATAAGCCTACCTCTGTGGAGTCTGGACTTTACTGCAGGCACGCTCAAGCCTAAGGCATCTGCTATCTCTTCATTTTTGAGACCATCTATGTCCTTCATTATTACTACGATCCTCATTGATTCAGGAAGTTCATCGATGGCATTTATAAGTATAGTCTTGCTCTCGTCAGACAGCAGGATATCCTCTGGCAGGGTGGACCAGTCATACGCGTATGTATCTTCGTGTTCCATATTGCCAGAGCGGCCTTGATCCATGGTCTTTTCCCCTTTTGAGAGGGCACGCAGAAATCCATATGCGGTGTTTGTAGTGACCCTATATAGCCAGGTAGAAAAGAAAGCATTATCCCTTAGGGTGTTTATCTTTGACAGTACTGTAAGAAATACATCCTGCATGATCTCTTCCGCAGCCATCTTATCCCTTGTAAGGTGAAATCCAAGGTTGTAAACCTTATCAGAATAACGTCTAACAATCTCTTCCATTGCTTTATTATCACTCTGCTTGATTTTAGTAACTAGATCAGCATCCTTTAGACCCTTATAGTCTATACTCATTGTTTAGATACAGCTACCTCCTTATTGGATTCAATCATGTCCCATGTAAGTATCAGGTGCCTTGCCGCCCATACCTCATCGACCCTGCCAACAGGTGAGACAGATGGCATGTCCTTGAATATCTCTGGTGATGTTTCAGCCAGAGTAGCAATTGTCTCCATGACGTCTACAAACCGCTTTAATTCCTCAAGGGGTTCAGTCTCTGTAGGTTCTATCATAATGGCGTTATTCACAACCAGGGGAAAATATATTGTTGGGGGATGAATCCCAAAGCCTATCAATGCCTTTGCTATATCCATGGTGGTGACCCCATTAGCCTGTTGGCGCTTATCTGTTAGCACAAACTCATGCAGGGTAGGGGTAGTATAAGGGATATCAAAAGATTTGGATAACCTGGCCTTTATATAATTGGCATTAAGTGTGGCCACATAAGATACGTCTTTAATCCCCCCTGGGCCAAGACTCAGGATGTAGGCAAGTGTCTTTATAAGTACTGCAAGGTTTCCCATTCCCGAATGGGTCCTGCCTATGGAGGTGGGGGAGTCCCATTTAAGTGTATATGAATCCTTTTCATCTGCTACAATCCATGGGAGAGGCAAATAAGGCATCAGGTGCCTTTTTACTAATACCGGGCCACTTCCAGGGCCGCCGCCTCCATGAGGCGAGGCAAATGTCTTGTGAAGATTTAAGTGCAAGCAGTCCACACCCATATCACCTGGCCTGGAGGTACCGAGGATGGCATTTAAGTTTGCACCATCCATATACAGGTAAGAACCATTATTATGGAGCAGCTCTGCAATATGGGCTATCTCTTGTTCAAATATGCCAAGGGTATTGGGGTTTGTAATCATAAGTGCTGCTACATTATCATCGAGATAGTCCTTTAATGTAGCTACCTCCAAATATCCGCTAGGGCCAGATGGCACCTGGACTGGATTAAAACCAGCTATTGTACATGAGGCAGGATTTGTCCCATGGGCTGTGTCAGGGATCAGGACAGTTGATCGATCCTCCCCTTTTTCCTCAAGGGCCTTTTTTATAATCAGCATGCCAGTAAGCTCACCATGTGCACCTGCTGCCCCCCACAGGCTTGATGCATCCATACCGCAGATCTCTTCTAAGTCTTTACTGAGCTCCATAAGTATCTTTAGAAGATCTGTCATGGCGTATCTATCTGCAGGGTGTATATCTTTAACACTACCAGCTATCTCCTCACATATCTTTGGATTATATTTCATGGTGCATGACCCCAAGGGGTATATGCCGTGATCTATTCCGTAGTTAAGCCGCGATAGTCTGGTGAAATGCCTTACTGTCTCCACCTCTGAGACATCAGGGAGGTCTGGAAGATCCTCATTTAGTATGTCTTTGTCTATATCGTCCAATGGATATACATCAAAAGGGGCAGGTAGTCCCCTGGTGTTTTTTCCTTCTTTATCCATGGCCGAAAGTAGAGGTTCTACCCTCTCTGGGAATATTGTTATAGCCTTTCTATCATGCATTCTAAGTCCTTTTCTGTATTCATTTCCGTTATTGTGAGAAGTTGTCCACCTGGTAGCTCTGGGTAAAGGTTCTCTATACGTATACCAGGTACAATACCAGCCTCTTCAAGCGCCTTTATCCTTGCATCCCCCATCCTTACTACAAATTCATTGAATACGGGCCCTTTAAATATCACATCTATCCCCTTTTCCCTCATAAGTTCAATTAGATAGCGTGCACCTGATGCACACTGGGTAGCGATTTTCTTTAAACCTTTTGGGCCTACTGCACTTAAGTATATGGCAGCCCGAAGCGCACACAATCCTTGATTAGAACAGATATTTGATGTGGCCTTTTCCCTCCTTATGTGCTGTTCTCTGGTGGCGAGCGTAAGGCAGAATGCCTTTTTTCCTGAGGAGTCTCTGGTAAGCCCCACAATCCTGCCTGGCATGCGTCTTATATATGCCTTTGTGGTGCACAACACGCCCAGTAAAGGCCCTCCTGCATTTTGTGGATTACCAAAGGATTGGGCCTCACCCACCACTACATCAGGTCCGAATACCCCGGGCGGTTTTAGCAGCCCTAATGAGACCATCTCTGTTATTACAATACCCCAGAGACCAGCCTTTGCTGCGATCTGTGAGATCTTATCCATGGGTTCGATAATGCCAAAGAAGTTGGGTTGTTGGATAAATAGTGCAGTATCGCAATCAACCATATCATTTAAGGCATCTAGATCTACCTGCCCGGATATGATATCAAAAGGGGCCTCCAGTATTTCTATACTGCGGTTGAACTGGAGATATGTCTTTACTACCGCCCTGTAGGCAGGATTTGTAGCCCTTGTGATCACGACCCTCTTTAAACCCTTTGCCCTTATTGCCATGAGTGCTGCCTCTGCCAGGGCTGTAGCGCCGTCATACATGGATGCATTTGACACATACATCTTAGTAAGTGAAGCCATCATGCTCTGATATTCAAATATGGCCTGCAGGGTACCCTGGCTTATCTCTGGTTGATATGGTGTATATGCGGTGTAGAATTCCTGTCTGGATGCTATGGCATCGACTACGGCAGGGATATGGTGGTTGTATATAACACCGCCTAAAAATGATATTTTATGTGGCTTAAACTGAAACCTGGCCCGAAGGGTCTCCTCATCAAGAGGCCCTTCGATATTGAGCCTTTCTTTATACCTTAGGTATGCGGGTATAGTTTCAAACAGTTCATCTTCATCCTCTATCCCAATTGTATCGAGGATTTCTTTTCTTTCTTCTCTACTTAGTGAGATAAAGCTCATCTATTTTGACTCGGTTGATACATAGGCCTCGTACTTGCCTGCATCCATTAAGTTATCTAATTCAGGTGGGTCTGTCATTTCGATAACTATCATCCATGCATCACCATAACAATCTGTGTTTACAAGCTCTGGTGTATCCTCCAGGGTCTTGTTTGTCTCTACAATGGTGCCTGTTACTGGTGCATAAAGTTCTGAGACTGCCTTGACAGATTCCACCGTACCGAATACGCTGCCTTGTTCTACATTAGTGCCCACATCATTACATTCTACATAGACTACATCGCCTAGTTCTTTTTGGGCGTAATCAGTTATTCCTACTGTCACCACATTGCCGCCTACCTTAGCCCATTCATGGTCTTTCGTGTACTTCAACCCATCTGGAAAATTCATTTTTCCCCTCTCTTAACTTGATTTATGTAGTTGCTCCTTTACAAAAGGCGGTCTTTTCACAAAGGCCTTTATTCTTTTATTTCTTATAAGGATCTCTATTTGTTGGCCTTCTACGATAGAACTGTCCAGGTAGCACAGTGCAATCCCTTTATTAAGTACAGGAGATATGCTGCCGGATGTAATCACCCCAATTTCTTTATCTCCTTTAAGGCATACATGGCCCTGCCTTGGCACGCCCCTATCTATCAATTCTAAGCCTGTGAGCCTCCTTTTTAGGCTTCTAATCCCATGTTTGATGAGTGCATCCTTTCCCATAAAGAAGTCCTTGCTGAGATCAACTGCAAATGAGAGTCTTGCCTCAAAAGGGGTGGTGTGCTCATCTATATCGTTTCCATGCAGAGGATAACCCATCTCTAATCTTAGTGTATCGCGGGAGCCCAGGCCACAGGGGTTTGCACCTTTTTTCACAAACTCAGTCCACAGTGCTACCACATGCTTATTATCCATGAATATTTCTACCCCATCTGCACCTGTATATCCGGTTCTTGAGATCAAGAGATCGCCAAATTCAGGTATAGTATGCATCCTAAATCTAAAACGCCTAAGGTCTTCAAGGTCAAAATCAAGGCATGCCTTTAGTATATCAGATGCATGAGGTCCTTGCAGGGCGAGCATGGCTGTATGCGCACTTTTATCTTTAAGGATGCAAGGGTCTTCTTCATTGTAGGAGACAAGCCACTTAAAGTCTTTGTTCTTATTTGATGCATTCACGCATAGCATGTATGTATCTTCAGGTTTTATACAGTATACAGTAAGATCATCTATGATGCCGCCTGTTGGGTTGAGGAGAAAGGTATATTTCACTTCTCCTTCTTCCATTGGGTATATGTCTATGGTGAGCATATGATTTAAAAACGATGTAGCACTTTGAGAGCTTACATATATCTCACCCATATGACTTACGTCAAAGAGGCCGCATGCATTTCTTGTAGCAAGGTGTTCTGCCTTTATACCTGTATACCACACAGGCATCTCCCAGCCATGGAAATCAACCATCTTTGCATTGAGCTCTACATGTGTATCGAATAAGGGTGTTCTCATTATATCATCTCCAATATCTTTGGTATCTTTTCTTCCATACCCATTGCCATTATATGTACACCATGGGCTATACCCTTTAGGCTCCGTATGGATCTGGCTGCTATCTCCAATCCCTTTTCCTTGGGGTCATCACTGGTCTCAAGCTCCTTTATGAGTGTATCAGGCACATATACACCAGGGAGATTCTCGTTTAAAAAATGGGCCATCTGTGCTGATTTAAGGACCAGGATGCCTGCAATGATCTTTACATCTTTATCTTTCACCTTTTTCATGAATCCTTTGAATGCAGTAGTGTCATATACAGCCTGGGTCTGAAAAAATCGGGCTCCTGCCCAAATCTTTTTTTCAAATCTTAACATAGTAAGTTCTTCTGGCTTGGCAAACGGGTTGAGGGCACCCCCTATGTGAAAATCTGTATGGCCTGAAAGGGTAGCCCCCCCTGCAGTTGCCCCTCTGTTCAGGCCGGCTATTATAGATATGAGTTGGATGGAGTCTATATCAAATACCTGCTTTGCCCCTTTATTGTCCCCAGTAGAGATATCATCACCTGTTATGGCCAAGACATTTCTTATACCCAGGGCATGAGCGCCTAGAAGATCAGACTTTATTGCAAGGCGATTTCTATCCCTGCACGTTATTTGGAATACAGGTGTGATGCCTTCTTTTATTAACATGGCACATCCTGCGAGCGAACACAATCTCACTATAGCACGCTGGTTATCAGTAACATTTAGGGCATCCACCTCTGTCTTTAAAAGCCTGGCCTTGGTTAAGAATCCCTCTACATCTGGCCCCTTGGGTGGCTGCAGTTCAGCAGTGATGATGAAATCCTTATTCAGCATTACCCTTCCTTTCCTTAAGATCTAACGAGCTCGGGTGAGAACCTTTTGAATGATCCTTGGGCGGGATAATATCCTTTATCCTGTCCACTTGGCCTCTTTTTTTAAGGGCCTCATAGATCTCTATCCATGCACATTTGCAAGACCTGTCCACCTCGCACATCCCATCGTTATCCACCCCGCCGCATGGGCCATTAAGAAGTCCTTTTGGGCATCTGGTAACAGGACATATCCCATCTGTTATGGCTAGTACACAATCCCCGCACATACTGCAATATTGTTCAAATACGCCAAATCGCATGGTATTTCCTAAAAACAATGTATCAAGGGCTGGTATCGCTGGGATATCTATAGCCAGCCGCGATGCTTGAACACCTGCACCGCAGGCCATGACAAGGATGGCATCACTTTTTTTTATCTTAGATGAATGTTCTCTGTATGCCCTTTTGGTGAGCAGTACATGGCATGCCTCATCTATCACGGCAGAGCCGGTTATATGAAAACCTTTGGCCTCAAGGTCTTTTTCCATCTGTGCGACTTCTTCTTCACCACCAGACTTGCAGAGTGTAGCACATGACCCGCAGCCTGTTATAAATATGTTTTTATAACCAGTGGTGGTTTCTATAATATCGGAAAGCGATTTCTGTTTGGTTATGATCACTGTTTGCGCCCTTTGGCTACCTTTAGTGTGTTTTCCAAGAGCATGGTTATGGTCATGGGCCCTACACCACCGGGTACCGGTGTGATAAGGCTTGCATGTTTAATGGCCTCATCAAATTCCACATCACCTGATAGAGAACCATCTTCTAAGCGGGTAGTCCCTACATCTATTACCACAGCACCATCCTTTATCCATTCTCCCTTTATCATATGAGGGCTTCCTGCGGCTGCTATTACTATATCTGATGATCTCACCTTGGCACCTAAGTCTTTTGTATGGGTATGGCAGATAGTTACAGTTGCATGGGCCATCATAAGTAAGATAGCCATGGGTTTGCCAACAATGTTACTTCGCCCTATAATAATCGCATCTTTACCATCTATTATCACGTTATATTCTTTGAGCATCGACATAATCCCATAAGGTGTGGCCGATACAATGGTTGGGCTTCCCATTAGGAGACGGCCCAGATTATACGGATGGAACCCGTCTGCATCCTTTGACGGGTCAATCCTCAAAAGTATTTCTTGAGTGTTCAAATGATCAGGCAGAGGCAGTTGAACGAGTATCCCATCCACAACATCTTCTGCGTTGAGTGTATCTATGAGGGATACCACCTCAGTTTGAGATATATCTTTATCCAGGTGATAATCGAAAGATTTTATTCCTGCCTTTTCGCATGCAATCTTCTTGTTTTTTACGTACACCTTTGATGCTGGGTTATCGCCTACCAATATTACGGCAAGACTCGGTGGTCTGCCGTATCTGTGGATGAATTTTGATGCGTCTTCTGCAATCTTATCCCTTTGCTTTAAAGATAATGCCTTACCATCAATAATCTTACCCAAAGATAACCCCCTATAATCTAGTTAGTCTTCAATGTTTGATCTTTAGCCTGTTTAAGTTTTATATGTCCATTTCACATTCAGCGGGCTAAATCCTATGGCATGAGGGAGAGGTAACACAAGTTCCCCGTCTACTGCAAGCCAGCTGTAATCTGGGCTTAAGATCCTGAGCTTTCCATCAGGCGGGGGCAGGCCCCATTTTGTATGTCTGTATGATACGAATAAGATGACGGCAAAATATGTGTCGGTCTCCCCAAGCACATAGCCCTGGCGGAAGGGTTTTATGCTGAGATTATTGGCATTCATCAGTTGAATGGCCTGCTCCTTTTCGAGTTGAATAACAGCAAATCTGCCTGCACCCTTTTCAGAGTATCGAGTGAAGGTTTTGGTCTCTGCACTGGATACATATACTGAAGACAATCCAGGGATGCCTTTCAGATATTGTGCAGCACTTAGGGCAGCTGTTCTCCGCCCACCTGCAGCCTGATGATGAAACCCATAATATTCAAAAAGCTTCTGCTGAAGGGCGTCTGCATACATCTCTCCCCTTTCGTAGAGGTTTTTAGATATATACCTGAGTTCTTTTGCAAGACTCTCAGCTGCATCTGCTATAGGCCAGTCAATCTTTACATGAAAGTGTGTCAGGGCATAACGGTTGCGCCTTTTGTATCTATAATCCTTCTGTATTAGCAGGCAGTAATCTACATCCAACAGGGAGTTTAGCAATTCAAAGAATGATTCCCTTTCGAAAAAACGCATTGCTGAATAAAATGCCTTGTGGAGTTTAATATCAGGGATAAGCCTTATATGATCTTTTCTTACCTTGTTGGCATCACTGAACCTGATATACTTCTGATGCTCCTCCCGGATAGCATCTTCGCAAAATATGACGAAGAAGGGTGTGAAGTCAGGTGATTCCTTTGAAAAGATTTTTGGATTTGGTCTCATTCCCTTTGGGTCAACAAATGGATAAGGAATACCCTTGTCCTTAAAGGTTTTGTAGGTGTCTACAAAGGCTATAGAGAGCAGCCTGCGCTCTAGTTCATCTCTTAAAAATATAAAGACAGAACGCCTAACCTTTTCTGTATGACTAAGCTCGAAGCGTGATTTACTCATCTATCCTCTAAATATACTCCATTTAAATAATGGGCTGAAGCAGGCCATAAGCCGGATTCTGTCTCCGGGAAGTGTAAACTTTCCGGTAGCGATCATTCATCTAGGATAGCAGTTGCCTGCTACCTCAAGCGACTTACCCTGGGGCAGGACGGGCCACCCTGTATGCCCCTCTATTTGTCTTGCTCCGGGTGGGGTTTACCTAGCTTCCTCAGTCACCTGAGGAACTGGTGAGCTCTTACCTCACCGTTTCACCCTTACTACCCATATAGGATAGCGGTTTGTTTTCTGTGGCACTTTCCCTGGGGTCACCCCCGGTCGCTGTTAACGACCACCCTTACCCTATGGAGCCCGGACTTTCCTCCCGTGTCATCTTTGACACCGGCGATCGCCTGTCCTACTTCAGCCCTTTCTATCCTTAATATAGTATGGAGATCTTATTTTCAAGTGAGAAATGGATGCTAGGTATATTCATATTTGAATGTTATACTTAAAGGCAAAAAGCTAAAGGTTAAAAATAAAGGGATACTAAGAGGGGTAGGGATAATGGATATCCTTAAATTTCCTGCAATCCAGATAAAAAAGGATAAGGTGATGAATATAGTTGATGATGTCTGTGTGGAAGAGACCTTTCATATGTATCTGAATGATGAGCCGCTTGCAGACATCGTTGCCAGCCCTGTTCAACTCAAGGAGCTGGGTGCAGGTTTTGTTGTCTGCGAGGGTCTTGTAGGTAATGTAAAAGATATGGATACTGTGGATGTTTTTCAGGACGAGATAAGGGTTTATGCAAAGACACATGGTAATCTTGAGAACAGAGTTGTGGGGACAGGTGGGGGTATTTCTATGGGGGGTGCCTTTAAAAAGGTAAGATCATCTATGGTAATCAAAAGAGATGATGTCTTTAAGATTATATCTCAGATTGAATCTGAGGTATGGAAGAGAACAGGAGGTGTACACTCGTCTGTCCTTTTTTCCAATAATGAATTGGTTGTAAGATGCTCTGATATCGGAAGACACAATACGATTGACAAGGTCATAGGTTTTGCTTTTCTTAATGATATTGATTTATCTGGGTGCGTTATTGGTTGTACAGGCAGGCAGCCTGCAGGCATGGTGGTAAAGGTTGCAAATGCTGGTGTTCCTATTGTTATATCAAGGGCACCTTCCACGGATAAGGGGATCCATATCGCTGATAAGGCTGGTATTACGCTCATATGTTTTGCAAGGGAAGGGAGGTTTACTGTATATACACATCCTCACCGTGTATATAAGATTGGGATTGAGGCAAGCTAAATCATAGAGCCGGGATTAATATGCGACTTTTACTTGATAAAGATATAGAGTCTTTGCTATTGTTATTTTAAACAATGACCTTTTGAATTTTTGTATGATCTTTTGATTTCCTTAAAAAAAGGAGGCAATAAAATGGTTATTGACTGTCACTATCATTTAGAAGAAAGGGTGCTTACAATAGATGAGTTGTTGCAGAAGATGGATAAGGCCGGCGTAGATAAGGTAGCCCTGATAGGTTCGCAGGTTGATCCGTTTCCTGAACCTCCGCCATTTCTTGTAAGCCTGCTCCAGTTTTTCCTGACCCATGGTTTTTCACGGGGGATAGGAAAATTCTTTGTCTCTAACTTTACCCCGGACGGAGATATCAAGATTCTCGGGAAGACCTGTCATATCTATAAAGACCCGGACAATGAGCCTGTATTCCAGGCGGTTAGAGAATATCCGGATCGCTTCCTTGGGTGGATCTTTGTGAATCCCAAAGGGGAAAAGGATCAGATAGAAGAATTTGAAAGATTCAAAGGCTCGCCAGGTTTTATAGGTGTCAAGGCCCATCCTTTCTGGAACCATCATACGCCCTTGGAGCTTGCCCCGGTGGCAGAGCGGCTGGCAAAGACAGGCAAGCCCTTGCTCATCCATGCGGGTTATGATGAAGAAGGGGATTTTGATGCCCTTTTGCAAAAGGTTCCGACCCTTAAACTGATCCTGGCTCATACAGGCTTCCCCCTTTATTCTGACACATGGAGGGCAATCCGTAACAAAAAGAACGTCTTTGTGGATCTTTCTCAGTCAACCTATGTGGGTGAAAAGACAATGCTTGATGCAGTGGAATATCTGGGTGTAGAGCGCTGCCTCTATGGCACTGACGGGCCTTTTGGCTTTCATGGGGTTGATGGCAAGTTTGACTATGGATTTATCAAGAAAAGGATAGAGAGGCTTTTTCCAGATAAAGGAGTACAAAAGAGATTACTCGGAGAAAACTTTGCAGAGATAGCCGGGATTCATTAACTTGCCAGTGAAGCTCCCCGCCTACAAGGCGGGGCTTCACTTTACTTTGAGGGGCTCTAGCCCCTCAAACCCCCCAAAAAGATTTCTATTCCCTTTGAGGTTTACGAAAAATATCCTTACCATTTATCCCCACCTACAAGGCAGGGCATTTAAGGATATTTTTCGTAAATGGCACAGAGAAGAGATTAGACAAAAGGTTGGGTTTATTAGTTTTATTGGTTAGCCTATCTGTCAGTTGGCTGCTGGTACCCGGATAGTATCTCTTCTATCTTTCTTAGTGCATCTTCAACTGTCTTTACCGTGATGAAATCTTGTTGGTCTTCCATGCCAAATTGAGGGCAATTTAGCCCAATAACAGTGGCCTCACTTTTTAAGGCAAGGGCAATCTCAGATAATGTCCCGAAGCCTCCTTCAAGTGCTACAATGACGTGGGGGGTCTTTGCATTTATCACGTTTCTGGCATCAGCCATCCCTGTATAGATAGGGATATCAACATATTTATTGGGGTATCCTTCTATGGGGTGCGCCCTCTCACTCGGGAGTATCCCGATTACAAGGCCGCCTCCATCGTATGCCCCCTTGGAGGCTGCCTCCATGATTCCACCGCCCCCTCCTGTAAGGATGACATGGCCACATCTGGCGATCTCTTTTCCCAGGGTATAGGCCTCTTTCAATACTTGTCTTCTGGCCCTGTGCCCGCCCATCACCCCAATAATAAATGGTCTTCGTGTAATAGAAATATCTCTCATCGTATCTCCTTAAACAAGAGAAAAGACAGATTAATGTTTAGGTTTTTCCCACCTTGCAACCACAAATGCCCCTGTATCCAGATCTTTGGAATATCCCTCTTTTTCAATCCCGGGTATCTTTTTGATGTATGTGGGATCTTCATTGTTTTCAAAGTGTATTGCTGTCTTTACAATACCATGACTTGCCGGGGCCAGGCTTAAGAGTTCTTCTGGACTCCTGAAGAATACATCTCTAAAGATAGAAGATGGAGCTTTTTCTGCCTCCCTTTTCCTTTGATAAGCCCAGGGGCTCAAGCTGTTCAGGGTTGCTACTACGACTACCCCTCCTGGTTTGGTTACCCGAAAGAGCTCTTGAACAGGTGCTAGCCCATCTTCGATAAACTCAATAGCAGTAACAGATATAACCTTTTCAAAGGAATTATCCCTAAAAGGGAGATGTCTCATATCCCCGGTGGTAGCATGAAACAGGTATGGCGGGGCCTTGTTTGATGCCCTTTTCAGCATGGGCAAAGATATGTCCAGACCTGCTACACGAACCCCCATTCTTAAGAGATTAATGGTGAACACCCCTGTACCGCATCCTGCATCAAGCAGGGTCTCGCCTTTTTTTGGGGTAAGCAGTTCAAAAAGCAGTTCCCTTTCATATCTTTCAACAAGTTTACCTATTGGTGTTTCAAACCACACATCATATTTTTTAGGCCAGTCATCAAAGAGCTCCATGAAAAAATCTCCCCAATAAGATTTTAACTGTCTTCTATGATAAAGAAATATCTAGCTGTAATCAATCCAAACATTTTAGTAAACAGTAAACAGGGTATTTGCCCGAATCCTTTCTCTAGCCGAAAACGTTTTTTGATACATCTAAGG
>CAZVAH010000020.1:0-12262 GCA_964625035.1 uncultured Bacteriovoracaceae bacterium
CTCTTATACCGAGCTCCTTGACCGTTATTTCCCAGGGGGAAAGCTTGATCTCGATATCGATTACTATGCGGGCTGTTACCGATTTCGCAGGCGAATTACCGATAAACCCCTGGATATAGAGCCGGCAGTACGTGTCCTCAACAGGATAGAGGGGCTAAGGGTGAACCATCTGGACAATGATCTGTGCTGCTACATACCCCCACACATCGAGCAACTTACACAGAGCATAAAGAACAATACGATTGTAACCATCTGCACTGGTTGTTACTACAATCTTGTAGGCAAGCTCAGCGAAAAGGGCAACTGTCAGGTAAAGATGCTCCCCGAGATCTTGGTCCTCTGAGGGGCTAATAAGAGCCATACATCCAGTCAAAGCATTCAAGTACACTTATTATAAAGGGAGGAAAAGAAATGGAGATCTTAATGGTTGATCATGAAAAATGCAAACGAGACGGTATTTGCATCGCAGAGTGTCCGGCTCAGATCATTGAATTCAAAGACAAAGATGCATTCCCTACCATTATCAGGGGCGGTGATGAGTTTTGCATAAATTGCGGTCACTGTGTGGCTGTTTGTCCACATGGTGCAATGTCTCATGCAATCATGAAACCCGAAGACTGCCCACCTTTACGGGACGAGTGGGCTCTTGGGCCACAACAGGTTGAACACCTTCTGCGTGCTAGAAGGTCTATTCGAAACTACAAGAAAAACCATGTAAAGAGAGATGTCCTGACCAAACTCATAGATATCGCCCGCTATGCCCCTTCCGGACACAACCAGCAACCTCTCAACTGGATCGTTATATATGATAGTGAGGAGGTAAGGCATCTGGCAGGGATGGTTATCGACTGGATGCGCCACTTGATTAACGAAAAATCACCCCTTGCTACAATATTTCCCTTTGATCGTATTGTTGCTGCCTGGGATTCAGGAAAAGACCGTATCTGCATAGGCGCACCACACCTTATTCTTGCTCATGCCCACAAAGATGATACAACTGCCATATCAGCCTCCACTATTGCTCTAACCTACCTGGACCTTGCTGCTCCCTCTTTTGGATTGGGAACCTGCTGGGCAGGATATGTTATATCTGCAGCCATTTTCTGGCCGCCCATTCATAAGGCACTTAAGCTTCCTGAAGAAAATCTAATCTATGGGGCAATGATGGTGGGTTTCCCGAAGTTTAAATATCACCGCCTGCCGCTCAGGAATGAAGCCAGAATTACATGGAGATGATCTGCTGATGAAGTGGACACGAAGACGGATCGAATCGCGCTCTATAGATCAATTTCTCTAGTGTATCAAGGCCAGATCTTGCAATATAACATTTAATCGGATATATTTGATGAAAGAAGACATATAGCAGCAAACAATGACAAGTTCGTAAAAAGTCTAGAAAGGCGTCACTGCGAGTGGAGCGAAGACAAACTATGGGATCCACACGAAGTGTGAGGGGCTTAAGCGAAGTGAAGAATCTCGTATTGCATAACCACTTGAAATCATTAGATTGCTTAGTTACTTTTTACGAATGCAGCAAATAATCAGGGAGCAAAGATTAGATGTCGAATCAAGAGCAAGTAATAAATGTGGCTGATTTATTTTCACTGAAAGAAAAGATCGCACTGGTGACTGGGGGTTCCGGTGGTATTGGTTTAATGATAACTCAGGGCTATCTAGAGGCCGGGGCAAAGGTATATATTTCGTCTCGCAAAAAGGACGTATGCAACAAGGTGGCAAAAGAGTTCTCTAAAATCGGAGAGTGCATACCTTTGCCTGCTGATGTGACCACTCCTGATGGGCGTAAAACAATATTAGATGAGCTGTCAGAACGAGAAGGTGGCCTGTCTATACTAGTCAACAATGCAGGCACCAGCTGGGGGGCACCTATTGAAGAATATAGTGACGATGCCTTTAATAAGGTCTTTGGGCTAAATGTAAATGCGGTATTTTCACTTACCCGTGATCTGCTTCCACTGCTCGAAAAGGCTGCTATTCCTGAAGACCCTGCTCGCATTATAAACATTGGTTCCATGGATGGGATCTATGTTCCCACAGTGCAGCGGGTCGGCACCTTTGCCTATTCTGCCAGTAAAGCTGCTGTCCACCATTTAACACGAACCCTGGCTGTGGACCTGGCACCACGGAATATTACCGTTAACGCAATTGCCCCGGGCTATTTCCAGAGCAAAATGACGAAATTTTTGTTTGACAGATATATAGATGATATCAAAAAGATCTGCCCCCTGAACCGGATAGGTAAGCCTGCGGAAATGGCAGGAATAGCAATCTATTTGGCATCAAGGGCTGGGGCCTATACAAATGGCGCAGTTATTCCTGTTGATGGAGGCACCAATATCGGCTAAGTAGGGAGGCCAGGATTACGCTCTTGACGATAACGGGAAAGCGCACATAGAGGGGATTGACCCTGGTAAATGTGGAATTGCCTTTCCTGACTTCGACGAGAGCACATGGGAAAGATGAGTTAAGAAGCCAGAAAGAGTAAGGGAGTCAGGAGTTTATAAAGGTAAACGTAAAAGATTATTATTCATGACAAGGAGAGTGATATGTTTATAGTCCATGTTTTTATCCATGTTAAGCCCGACGATATTGAGGCCTTTAAGACCGCCACACTTGAAAACGCCCACAGCAGCATACAAGAGCCAGGCATTGCCCGTTTTGATTTTATACAGCAACAAGATGACGATGCTCGCTTTGTGCTTGTAGAAGTCTATTACACATCAGATGACCCGGCCCGGCATAAAGAAACAGCGCATTATCAGAAGTGGCGTGATGCCGTGGCCGACATGATGGCCGAGCCACGCACCAGTATCAAGTACACCAATATATTCCCCGGCGATAAGGGATGGGATTAGTTATGCGTTGCCAACGGGTAATACCCATATTGTTCCGCCTGAGGCGAGACAGGCAAGTAATTATGCAAATCCTTTGTATCACATCTTAATGGTCAGGAGAGCATATGCGATTTGAGTTTGCTACTGCCACACGCATCATCTTTGGACCGAATACAATAGAGGAAGTTGCCCCACTAGCAGCCGAGATGGGTCATCGCGCTTTTGTCATCGCAGGCCGCACCCTTGAACGCGCCACAGGGCTTTTGGAGCAATTGAAGAAACATGGGATAGAATGTGTAACGTTTAATGTATCTGGGGAACCGACAACAACAATGGCACTGAAAGGGGTGCAACTCGCTCGCCAGGCTGAGTGCGATCTTGTTATTGGCATTGGCGGTGGTAGTGTCATCGATACTGGTAAGGTTATTGCCGCACTCCTCACTAACAGTGGCGAACTAATGGACTATCTGGAGGTTATCGGCCGTGGTCAAAACCTATCTCAAGCTCCTGCGCCGTATATCGCTATTCCAACCACATCCGGCACTGGTGCCGAGGTCACGCTAAATGCCGTGCTCGGATCTCCTGAACACTGTGCCAAAGTAAGTATGCGCTCTCCTCTGATGCTACCACGTCTGGCTGTGGTTGATCCTGTATTAACCTATTCGATGCCGCCAGAAGTGACTGCCAGTACTGGTTTGGATGCGCTCACCCAGCTCATGGAGGCCTATGTTTCCAACAAGGCAAACCCACTTACAGACGGGGTATGCCGTGAGGGGCTTTGGCGGGCTGCCCGTTCTTTACGACTAGCTTATGAAGATGGGGGAGACAAGGCCGCGCGTGAGGATATGTCCCTGGCAAGTCTCTTCAGCGGATTGGCACTGGCAAATGCGAAACTTGGAGCAGTACACGGTTTGGCCGCACCTGTAGGGGGCATATTCTCTGCTCCGCACGGTGTCACATGCGCCCGTCTTTTGCCATATGTTATGGAGGCCAATGTGCACTCATTGCAAACCCGTGCATCCGGTTCTCAATCATTGGTCAGGTATGATGAGGTGGCCAAAATTCTCACTGGGACAGACACGGCAAGAGCTGCTGATGGTGTCGCATGGGTGCAAAATCTTTGCACGCAATTTAAGATACCACCCTTATCTAAATTTGGATTGAAAGAGGAAGACTTCCCAACTGTGGTGAAAAAGGCTCAAGGAGCAAGTAGTATGAAAGGCAACCCCGTTAGGTTGACGGATGAGGAGCTTGTGGAGATTTTGAGAAAAGCCATATAAAAAGGTTATAAATAAAGAGAGGAGACTAAGATGGAAATAAGGAAAGAGTGGCTTGCGCCCTGCGGTCTGTATTGCGGTGTTTGCGGTATCTTAATTGCCGACCGTGATAACAATCAAAAGTTCAAGGAGAGCTTGGCTTCTGTTTATGGTGTCAAACCAGAGGATATTTGTTGTACAGGTTGCTTAGCAAAGGAAGAGGATGGAATCTTCTTCTATTGCCGGACCTGCCCCATAAAATCATGTGTACAAGCTCATGGTTATGAAGGCTGCTACCAATGTAGTGCTTTCCCTTGCAAACTTATAGACGAATTTCCTATGCCTGTAGGAAAGAAGGTTATCTTGAGGGCTATCCCACAGTGGCGTGAGTGGGGTACTGAGAAATGGGCCATGGAAGAAGAAAAACGTTATAAATGTCCCCATTGCGGTTATACTCTCTTCAGAGGAGCTAAACGCTGTCGTAATTGCAAAGAGCCGGTAGATCTGGATTGACCGGTTTGGAGGGGCGAGGGGTCAGGTCTACACTTTTGACAAACTTTGGGGGATGTTATTTTAAGGGGAGGAAGGAGCATGGCGCTGATTTTCGGTAAACCGCAGGACGTAAGGCAAATTCTACCTCAGATTGACCCGGAACAATTTAAGAAAGACCTTGAAGTTTTGCGCAATAAGGCCCTGAAGGCCGGAGCAGCCGACGCGACGATTATTAGCGTCTTTGATGTAGTCTTTAATCAGGAGGTAAGTGCCAGTATCAACGCAGATAATAAGTTTCCCTCTCTTCATTGGCCCTTGAATTATCCTGCGGAGAGTGTGGAGGAGGCAGTGCGACTTTATCAGAGAGGTGTGTTCCTCCGGATGGCAACTGATCCCAAAATGCCGGATTACGGTGGAGGTCCGATTGCGGACCCGGCCCACAGGCAAATGTATTTCAGGGTCTACGAAATTGTCACTTTACTGGAATCGACAGCATTTTACATGGGATATCACCTGACGATTGGACTCGCTGTAGGTAACTGCCGCAGCATCTTTTGTGCGGATGAAAAACGTTGCTGGGGGATGATCAAGGGCAAGGCATGTCTGCACCCTTACAAGGGCCTCCCTTCTATGGAGGCGGTTGGTATAGACGCGATGGCCATGGCCAGAAAGCTTAAATGGAAACTCCCCCGCGACAAGGCGGCACCATTGCTCGCTGGATTGGTAATGGTGGAATAGTGGTTTTTAACAGGCATTAATCTCGAAGATTAAACGAGGGTTTGATTTATGAACACAGACGCGGTGGTAAAATCAAAAGCAGGACAAAGCAAGGTACTTAAGAGAAAACTTGAAGAACTCCGACAGTTAGCGCTCGATCGGGGAGCAGACGATGCAGTGGTAATCCCGACCTCTGAGGTCATCGTAGATCCCCGAGTGCGTCTTAAATGTATGATCCCCCAGTGCTACAGTGCCGGCAGAAGCAGTTATTGCCCCCCGTACGGCTACACAACCCAGGAAGTCCGGGATATCGTCTCCAGATATGAGTGGGCGATATTCTTTAGGGTATCGGTCAAAAACTCGATCATCGCTGCAATATCTATGACAGATTGTGTCAAATACGGGGTGATGGACAACGGCGGCAATGCAATAAACCTGGGCGGGCATTACTTCCTTGTCTTTACCATAGTAAAGCTCTTACAGAAAAGGGCCAAGGCCCTGGGATACGCTTCCACCCAGGGGTTTGGCGCGGGCACCTGCCGTAGCCTCTTTTGTAGCTTCCAGCTTGGCTGTCAGGACCTTTTAACACGACGAGGCTGCCTGCACCCTAATTTGGCTTGCCCTTCTATGGAATCTTGCGGGATGAACGCATATACAATGGCCGCCCGGGTAGGCTGGGATATATACCCCATTGGAGGTACGTGCCAACCGGACAGTGTGCCCCATGGAAATTTGATGGGGTTGGTTCTGGTCACCTGATTGAGCAGACTACAACCTTTCAACGTGGCCGAAGGAGGTTTTGGATATGGCAGGATTTGATCTTCACACATGGATGGCAAAGATGCGTTTGTGGTTTAACCACAATGTTCGCGATTACGTACTAGCCCTTAAACAGGGCAATATCACTTTTAGACAGCTGCCATACCTCATACGTGAAAGACGACTCTGGCTTCAGGTGATGAAAAACTTCCGTGAGCTTGAGGGCTCATGGATCGGGGCTATCCGTCGCAACATACTAATCTTTAAGGGCCATCCTCACAAGTAAACAAAATGCCAGTAAAAGATGCCGATCCATGTGATAAAGGTCTATACTTTGACAAAGAGTGTCACCTATCTCTATGGTGTAATTATACATACCAAGAGTGTAAACCTATCCCCCTACCCTATCGCTTTATAATATAAAAAAATAATGTAAAAAAAGGAGGTTAGTATGATCAGGACGGTTGAACAATATCTGGAGAGTTTAGACGACGGAAGAGAGATTTATTGCCTTGGTGAAAGGGTAAAGGATGTACGGACACACCCGACGCTCAGCACCATTATTCGATTTGCGGCAATGGATTATGCCATACCCAATGATCCGAGATTCCGTGATCTCTTCGTAACGCAGGATGAAGATGGTGAAGATGTGAACTTCCTCTTTACTGCCCCCAGAACATCAGAAGACCTTTTACGAAGGCGAGAGTGTTATATTACAGGCATTCAGTGTGGCGGCATTCTTCTTCACTGCATGGGTATCGATGCCTTGGCTGCCATAACCGTTGCTGCCAATAAGACGGATAAAGAGCTGGGCACGCATTATGCTGATAACGTTGAGGCCTACAGAAAATACCTGCAGAAAAACGACCTTGGTATTACCGGCGCCATGACCGATGTTAAGGGAGACAGGAGCCTCCATCCATCACAACAGGTACAGCACAAGGACTTCTTTGTCAGGGTTGTAGACAAGCAGAAGGACGGCATTATCGTAAGAGGTGCCAAGGTCCATATCAGTGCCACGCCCTGTTCCAATGAGGCAATTGTCCTCCCCTGCCGGACCCACGGTGAGGCAGATAAGGATTATGCCCTGTCTTTCGCCACACCCCTCAATGCCAAGGGTATTAAACTTCTGGGGGTAGAGCCGCTCACAAGGACATCTGGCGAGGAAGCAGCATGGGACTATCCGCATGGTGATCTTTTGCAGCCAACCGAATGCCTTATTGTCTTTGATGATGTCTTCGTCCCCTGGGAGAGGGTCTTTATGTGCGGTGAATGGCAGTTTTCCAGAGATATTGTGTATGCCTTCGCCAGTTTCCACCGTCTTTTCGGCGCATCAAGGATGGTGCCGGAACTTGAAACATTCACCGGTCTTGCGGCACTGATGGCCGAGTATAATGGCGTTGAAAAATACTCTCACATACGCAACAAACTAGCCTGGATGGCTATGATCACACAGACGGTCACTACTGTAGGAAAGGCGGCCTGTCACGAGTGCACAAAGGAGCCTGCATCAGGTATAATGGTGCCCAATCTTATGTGCACTAATACGGCCAAGTACACCTTTGCCAGCAATTTCCATGAGATGTGCAAGATTGTACAGGACATATCCGGTGGGCTCGCAACCACGGTGCCTACCTATAAGGACTGGAAAAATCCGGAGCTGCAACCGTACATCGAGAAGTATCTTGCCGCCAAGGCAGGTGTGCCAACAGCTGACAGGATTCGTGCCCTCAGGGCAGTCAAGGATATGACCCATAACTATTACCAGATTGATCACATCCATGGTGAAGGGTCAATGGCAGCACAGCAGATGTTCCTGTATTTCAGTGCCGACTGGAATAAACTCAAGTCTGCCGCCAAGAGGTTGGCCAACATTGATGGATGGCAGGATGACCCGGCCTACGGATCGCTGCCAAATCCCAGGACGAACGTAAAGATGCCACCTGTGGATGACTCATATAAATTATAGCATTTTGAGTTCGTTTAAGGCAGTCCATAAAGGACGACAAACAGGATTATCATTCGGTATTCCAGGGAAAACGGGGAAGAATCTTCTGGATTCTTTCCCGATTATAATCCTTGGCTTGTGCATAGTTAACAGGCTGCTGCCTGAAACCTTTCTTTCTTGCCGAAAACGTTTTTTTGATACATCTAAGTCTCGCTTCAGGCGATTCCAAAACTCTCCGCCTAAAGACGGATCAAAAGAATTTCCTTGGGCAACAGTCTGTTAAAAATGAGTGAGTAAGGGGGATATATAAAATGCGAGAAATCTTTACAAAAAATGCCCCGAAACCTGCTGGCCATTACTCACAGGCAATTGTTCACAATGGGATTGTCTACGTCTCAGGGCAGCTACCAATAGACCCGCTAACCGGTGAGAAACAAATTTCTTCGATTGAAGAACAGACCGAGCAGGCACTGAAGAACTTATCCGAGATCCTTAATGCCGCCGTCAGCAACATAGAAAGTGTTCTTAAGATCACTGTTTATATCTCGGATATCGGATTGTGGCCTCGGGTAAATACGGTCTATTCAAGATTCTTTGGTGAGCATCGCCCGGCTCGTGCCGTAGTGCCAACTAAAGAATTACACTTTGGGTTTCAGATAGAGGTTGAGGCAATTGCGGCCCTTGAATGACAATGCTTAAGCAAAACCCAGGTGAGAGATCATGAATCAATTTGTCTGCAAGAGGTGTGAATCAACCTATGGACTGGATGAGCCAAGATGGAGATGCGACTGCGGTTCCATCTTAGATATCGAGTTCAAGCCGGTTTTTGATTTAGACAAGATAAAGGGAAGAAAACCCAACATGTGGCGATACAGAGAGGCGATCCCTATTCAAGATGATTCAAACATAGTCTCATTTGACGAAGGGTTTACACCCCTTCTCGAAATAAATTTTGATGGTAGACCAATCCTTATCAAACAGGATCAATTATTCCCGACCGGGTCTTATAAGGACAGGGGGGCTTCTGTTCTTATAAGCAAGACAAAGGAGTCGGGAATAAATGAGGTTGTTGTTTCTGTATTTACAGGGCATGGGTTGAAAGCAACTGATAAAATGGTGAAGATATGATCTCGAAATTGCAACCGCGGAAAGGAGAGGAGAAATGAAAAGGGTAAAAATGTACTGGGGTTTTCTTACGGCCCTGCTGATCGTATTGGTTATATTTCTTGTAACTGCAGATCAAGAAGGACAGGAAGGGATTGACATCCGTGATGTAGAAGGCATTCCGGTTTTGTGGGAGCACGGGATGCCGTATTTCACACGATTTTTGGTCACTGATCACCTCAAACTGGATCTCTGTGGTATGTGGAAGTTCAAGCCTGATCCTGAAGATTGTGGGGTTGAAAAGCGCTGGTTTGATCCTGATGTCGATGACACTAAATGGTCTGATCACTTGGTACCAGGTTGTTGGAATGTCCAGCGTCCTGAATGGCTGGATTATGTAGGTGCAGGCTGGTATCGAACTCGGTTTGCAGTTCCCAAATCTTTTTCTTCACGGTTCAACCGGCTGGTTCTAGATGGAGTGAGCTTCAGCGGGTATGTGTATCTAAATGGAAAGTTCATGGGATCTCATTCAGGCGGATTTTCTCAGTGGTGCCTTGATATCACAGATTCGCTCAAATACAATGGTGAAAACACGTTAGTGATCCGGGTAGATACACGGCGGCACTACGACACACTCCCACCTTTAATCCAGGAGAAAAGGCCATTTGGCTGGTGGCCATACGGTGGAATTACGCGTGGTATAAAAATAGAAAGCAGCCCCTGGACAACCGTATGCAAACTGGCCGTGGACACGGATCATAAAGGATGGATTCAAGGCGCAGGAGTGCTATATCGCCGCAAGAATGAGGGAACTACAGCCAATATCCATGTACGCCTCACAGATCTCTCTGGCAATGAGATAGGAGAGCTTTTAAATTCAAAGATCTATATAGCCGGAGGCAAGATAAAGGCGTTTGGTTTCGAGAACAAATTAGACGGGGTAAAGCCTTGGTCACCAGTCCACCCCGAGAATAGATACCGTCTAGAGGTAAGCATGGCTACACCTGACGGATCTGAATGTCAGTCCTTGGAGATAGGTTTTCGAAAGTTCGAGTTTCGGGGTCTGGCAGCCTACTTCAATGATAGGCCCTTTTTCATACGCGGGGTGAACCGTCACGAAGATGACCCGAAAACCGGGCAGGTCCAGAGTGATGCCCGGATTAGAAAAGACATAGCATTGCTTCACGGCATGCATGCAAACTTTGTACGGACTTCGCACAACCCGAACGACCCAAGATGGCTCGATGCCTGCGATCGCGAGGGGATTCTCTTAGTCGAGGAGATTCCACTTTATCAGGTGGGGTGGGGGGTAAAAAGTGTCCGTGCAGCAGAGAAGAGTCAGCTACACTACGAGGCGGCAAGACAATTAATCGAGATGATCGAACGAGATCGCAACCATCCAAGCATTGTGATGTGGTCTCTAGGAGATGAGTGTTTTACATTTTTCCCCTCTATCCGGAGGTTGTACAAGAGGCTTTATAATATGAGTAAACGGTTCGATTCCCGGCGGCCGGTGAGCTTTGCAATCTTTATTGTGCCGTTTAGGATCTCACCCACGCTCGATATCTCGGCCGGTATTGCGGATGTGACCTTTGTGAACGAGTACTATGGATGGTATTTTGGTGAGCCCGAACAGGTCGGGGCACTCCTGGACGCAGTGCACAGAAAATGGCCAGACAAGCCCATAGTGGTATCAGAATTCGGGGCAGGCTCTCTCAAAGATTCATCTGGAGGCAAACTATATCCTGTGGGTTATGGGACTCAGCGAGACTTTGCCGAGGCATATCAAGCCCACTTATATGAGGTTCAACTCGAGTGTATCCTTAAGAAGCCCTTTGTGATTGGAACCATACCATGGGTATTTGCAGACTTCAGAGACGATAAAAGGCCGAACAATCCGATTCCGAATATGAACCTTAAGGGCCTTCTCACGTATGATCGGAAGAAGAAAAAGGCCTATAGTGTCATAGCTGCTGCTTATGCACGGATCGAGCAAAAATACGAACACGAACAATAGAATAGGTGGGTAACTCCTTACCTCTGGAGAAGAATGAATAATGACAAGACAAGATTGTCCCATCACTCAGGCAATTCGATTTTTACGAGGGAAAAAGATCGAGTTCAAACCTCACCTGTACTCGTATGAGGAACATGGCGGCACCCATCATGCAGCAAATGTTCTCAACATCCAGGAACATTCGGTTATCAAAACTCTGGTAATGGAAACAGATGAATTCCACGCCTTCATAATTCTCATGCACGGGGATTGTAACGTGTCAACAAAGCAACTGGCCCATGAACTCGGGGTGAAACGGGTGAGCCCCTGCAATGAGGCAACAGCTCAAAAGTATACCGGTTATAAGGTCGGTGGAACCAGTCCTTTCGGTATGCGTAAGCAGCTGCCTGTTTATGCAGAGACATCAATCTTCACGGCTGAAAGGATATACATTAACGGTGGAAAAAGGGGATTCTTAGTTGAAATAAGTCCGAAAGATCTGGAAAAAGCCCTGCATGTTACGAAAGTTAATGTAGCGATTAGACCGTAGAAAAGCAAGATGGTACTGGCATCATTACAAATTTGTTTTTTCTATTGAACTTTTTGTAACTCGTGATATGCATTTTAAAGAACCACCTAGGTTTAAGTCTTGAAAATATTAGAGGATTTTAGATCTCCCTCCCTATAAAACTCAAGAGGCATAAGCATTGCTTTTAAAACAAGCATGAACTCAAAGAATTTAACCCTAGGGTGCCTTATTATTGCCTTCATCTTGTTTTCTTTTTCAACCTCTTATGGCGCTGGACTTATATTAACCTGGGATCAAAGCCCCCAAAAAGAATTGGCAGGCTATTATGTTCACTATGGCACTTCTCCACAAACTTATTTCAAGAAACCCTTGAGAGTACCAAAAGAGGGTTTGGTAAAGGTAGATGGGAAGGTTTCGTATGAATTTCCAGCAACTCTCACCCCTGGAGTGACCTATTATTTTGCCGTGACAGGTTACGATATACAGTGCCTTGAAATCGTTTACTCAAACGAAGTTCAATATACTGTTCCACAATAGACGCCAAACACATCTCCTCAGTTTTTCTTGATACCTTCAGGGTCAGCATGTCAGCCCTGCATGACTTCATAC